>NZ_JAUBPR010000039.1:0-50634 GCF_036700845.1 Microcoleus sp. S13_C5 | reverse complement strand
TACGTAAATACCACATTTTTTATATTTGTCTTTTTGTCAAGTACAATTTATACTAAATTAGATGAGCTTACCCTGATTCATCTAGCCGTTGCCAAACTAAATCTTCCGTTTCGATACAGTGATTCTTTTTCAGTCTTAAACAAAAAGATACACCCTTTTCCCTCAGCCAGTTTGCCAAATCGACAGAACAAAATTCACGGTCTCCTAAAACAATGACTTTATATTCAGAAAATAATGGTAAAATAGGCTGTAAATTGGTTGTTTGTGACTCAAAGTTACTGTTTCCCAATTTTGGCAACAGTGACCAGTATAATGGAATTGCTCTTCGCTCCCAAATCAGGCTAACCATAAAGAGATTAATGCGCCCCCATTGACTGCGGTCGATTGCGATTGATAAAGTTTGACCAACACGACAATAAGTAATCAACCAATAAGTAATTAATGGGAACCAAATTAGTGAAATAGTTAAGTGAGGCAAATCGAGAAACCTTTGTAGTTTTCTACGCCGACTTTCTGTTGTAATTGGATAGGGAAATACCCGGGATAGCCGTTCTAATCTCACTTGTTTTTCTGATTGTATCAAGGGTAGCAAGATTTCAATCAGTTTAAATTGAGCTGAACTTAGTTGTTTTTTTAAATGAATGAGGTAGAATGTTGGTATCATTATTTTTGAGATAGGCAAGCTTGTAACAATTATGCTGCCTATCTTTTTTGAGCAGCGGATTGGCTCAATCCTTACAAAGTATGGGTTTCAGGCTGCTTGTTACCCCCCCAGCATGAATTTATACAGTGCTAACTCACTCAAAGTCGAACTCAACCAAAGAGGCTGCCGCCTGACTCCCCAGCGAGAAACTATTTTGAGTGTCTTTCAAAATCTACCGCAAGGCAATCATTTAAGTGCGGAAGAATTATACAGCATTTTGCAGAATAAAGGGGAACGAATTGGCTTGTCTACGGTCTACCGAACGCTGCATTTATTAGCAAGGATAGGAATTTTGCGTGAACTAGAATTAGCAGAAGGACACAAACATTACGAACTGAATTTTCCCGAATTGCACCACCACCACCATCTGGTTTGCATTCAGTGTCACAAAACCTTTGAATTTAGCGATGAATCCATTTTAAAAATTGGCAAAAAGCAAGTTGAAAAAGCTGGGGTAGAACTGCTGGACTGTCAGTTAACGGTGCGAGCGGTTTGTTTGGAAGCACTACGGGAGGGATGGCCTTCTTTGGTACCCAGCAATTGGTTGTGTCCCAGGTATCATTCGCAAATGAAGGAGGAAATTAGTTGAGTTGAATGAAATAAACTTCGGTAATTGGTAATTGGTGGTAATTGGTAGTTTGTGCTTTTTTATTCGTTATGAGCAGTTAGTTATTAGCACCTAAAAATAACCAATGACAACTGACAACTGACTGCTGACTTCTGAATTTACTTTTGCAATCAAGCAACCTCAGAATCGCAACGTTGGTGTTCCATCCGAAATATGTTAGCGTACAAACTAGCAACAATCTGTTTGCCTTCCTGGGTTAACTGCAAGTAACCGAGAGATTCACTGATGTGAGGATAAATGCCGCTCCAGTAAAACTTTGAGTAGCTTTGCAGCAAGTCGCCCGGATGTCGGTAGCCCAAAAGTTTAGTAGCACCGCTTTCTTCCAACTCGTAAAACAGCGCGCCAATTTTCTGCAAATATTGCGGGTTGCTGAGCTGACCTATCAAGTCAGCACCGCGAACTAAACTAGAGTAATTAACTGCATCCTCGTCAGTGTTACCGTCCAGCACCGAGAAACGAGTCTGTTCTATGTTCTGCTTAATTATCTCCGCATTAATTAGCTTGTGGTTGCCGAAGCGCTCGTCAATGAACAATTTAGCTCTGTCAACTCGGTAAGGAGCTAGGCTAGCCGCCGTTGCACCGGGAGCAAGTGCAATTCTCATGCCATCTTTTCCCGTAGCATACAATCCTTCTGATTCTTGGTCTTGCCGGCAAACTCCTTTGACATATCCGATGTCTTGGCACAGCAAAGAAATGATGAAGTGCAGCCAATCTTCGCAGGAAACTCCGCCCTTGCGAATGTGTTTTCCCCGCAATATTTCTTGACCGACTAAGCTAATGCAAATGGCGTGTTCTACATTGTGATAAAGAGCGTCGCTGTTGGCGATGTTTTCTAACGCCATTGCGCCCACCCAGGCAATAATGTCAGCATAGTCTGATTTGTAGCCTCCGTAAGTGCGGCTGTACCCGTTCTGAAGTTGTTCGATGAAAGCCTCGATCAGCAGTTCTGTAGAATTAAACATACCGTGTCCTTTTACCTTAATATTTCCTTTTAACAGCGGTGCATCTATTGGGGAGTCCTCTAATATTATGGATGAGATTTTAGTTCACAACTCATGCACCCCCTGTGCGTTGTGCTCTGTGGGTGGCAAGTGGGTGGAAATCTGAAAACTCATTGAGGCTGCTACGCCGGGGGAGTCACGAAGCAATCTCGCGCCCTGACTCAAAACTCCCAAGCAACTCAGTCCGTCACTGACACCCATCCCCGCCGTACTGCATACAGCAGCCTGCTGAGAATTTTTCGATCGTCTGAACTTTTTAAACTGTGAGAATTAATTGCGTATTGAATTTGCTGGAACACCGTCCGATCGATCTTACCGGATTTCCAAATGTTCAAGTAAAGTTCGGAAATTTTATATTCAGGAATATAAGCTTTGGTTGTCATCTGCCGTCAACTCAATGTATATTTCTTATTGTCCGGCAATTTTAGATAACTTTATGTGATGTAGATCGGCTATAGACTGTGATGCGATCGCAGGCTGGAGTTAATGCGCCTCTCCTCACAATGGTAATTTGAGCGAAAAAGCGCGATATTGCGATCGTCATAAATTTTGCTGACGGCTGTGAAAATCATCATAGTTGCACCTAAATTATAGGATGTCACATACCATTCTCCCGTTGCGCTCGCCCCCTCCCAACTTGCAGCAAGGAAGGAAGTTCGATCGCGGGTCGCGCAAATTTCTTGCCAAAGAAACTCGCGTCGTGTACAATATAGAGTCTGGTATCCTCACTTACCCATAATTATTTTCATTCATCCCGTCCCCCCAGAGGGGAAGGGACTTTCAGTGCGGATACAGCCAAATCACTATATTCAGCAAAAAGCTAGAAATGCCGTAACTCATGCCCACTATTCAGCAACTCATCCGTTCAGCACGGGAACAAACGCAGAAAAAAACCAAATCGCCAGCTCTCAAGAGTTGCCCCCAGCGCCGCGGAGTTTGCACCAGAGTGTACACGACCACCCCGAAAAAACCCAACTCGGCGCTGCGGAAGGTGGCTCGGGTACGGCTGACCTCTGGTTTTGAAGTCACCGCCTACATCCCAGGGATCGGTCACAACTTGCAAGAACACTCGGTAGTAATGATCCGGGGCGGTCGGGTAAAAGATTTGCCCGGAGTTAGATACCACATCATTCGGGGTACATTAGACACCGCTGGGGTGAAAGACCGCAAGCAGGGTCGTTCCAAATACGGGGCCAAGCGTCCTAAAGAGAAAAAATAACACGGAACTCGCCCGATCGTCGGGGTTGGGAAGAAAAAAAAATCTGATCGCGCCGATCAATTGCACGCTCGATCGTCATAGATCGAGATGTGATCCCAAAACCCCAAACTCAATCATTCAAAATCAAAAATCCCAAATAGAACTATGTCTCGCCGCACAGTTATTCAAAAACGTCCAGTTCCACCAGATCCAACCTACAACAGCCGGTTGGTAAGCATGATGGTGAGACGGATCATGCAGCACGGCAAAAAATCCGTTGCCTCCAGCATCGTCTACGACGCCCTCAAAACCATCCAAGAACGCACAGGGGCTGAACCGTTAGACTTGTTTGAAAAA
Source organism: Microcoleus sp. S13_C5 (assembly GCF_036700845.1). Taxonomy (NCBI): domain Bacteria; kingdom Bacillati; phylum Cyanobacteriota; class Cyanophyceae; order Oscillatoriales; family Microcoleaceae; genus Microcoleus; species Microcoleus sp. S13_C5. The sequence continues at coordinate 46,747 of NZ_JAUBPR010000039.1, read as the reverse complement.
GCCGTCAAAAACGCGACACCCCTGGTAGAAGTCAAAGCCCGCCGGGTAGGTGGTGCCACCTACCAAGTGCCGATGGAAGTGCGTTCCGATCGCGGTACCACCCTCGCCCTCCGCTGGCTGATCAGATTTGCCCGCGCCCGCACCGGCCGCTCGATGGCAGCCAAGCTAGCCAACGAATTGATGGATGCAGCTAATGAAACAGGGAGTGCTATTCGCAAGCGCGAAGAAACTCACCGCATGGCTGAAGCTAACAAGGCTTTTGCTCACTACCGCTACTAACTGCAACATCGGGCAGGGAGAAGAGCGCGATCATGCGGTATAAAAGCATCGGGTGAGAAATTGGAAAGTGTAAGTTTTGAGTGTTGAGATTGCTTCTCTTGGCGCAGTTGCGATTCGTGAAGCAAACTCAAAACTCCCCAAATCAAAATTCACGCACTCAAAATTCACGCACTCTCTGAATCCTCCATGTCGCATCCTTAATATTTTTGTAAACAAATCTTGCAAAAAATATTAAAATGTAACAATAAGCTCCAGAGACTTTTGTAAGTCGCTGGGGAGTGCAAAATAGGGTTACTGTGTAGTATAATAGTATTATAACAGCAACACAAGATTAAGGAGGTAGCTGTGGCACGTACCGTCCCGCTAGAAAAAACTCGCAACATCGGCATCGCAGCCCACATCGACGCGGGCAAAACAACAACAACTGAAAGAATTCTGTTCTATTCAGGCATGGTTCACAAAATGGGTGAAGTGCACGAGGGAACAGCAGTCACTGACTGGATGGAGCAAGAGCGGGAGCGGGGAATTACGATTACTGCCGCTGCTATCACCACCAGTTGGAAAGATTACAAAATCAACATCATCGACACTCCCGGACACGTAGACTTCACGATCGAAGTCGAACGCTCGATGCGAGTGCTCGACGGAGTGATCGCAGTGTTCTGCTCGGTAGGGGGAGTGCAGCCGCAATCCGAAACAGTGTGGCGACAGGCTGATCGGTACAAAGTACCGAGGATCGTGTTCGTCAATAAAATGGATCGGATGGGCGCAAACTTCTACAAAGTCTACGGCCAAATTCGCGATCGAATGAGAGCGAACGCCGTACCCATCCAAATCCCGATCGGCAGTGAAGAAAACTTCCGGGGAATTGTAGACTTAGTGCAAATGAAAGCCTATATCTACAACAACGACACGGGAACCGACATCGAGGAAGTAGAAATCCCCGATGAAGTAAAGGATCTAGCCGTAGAATACCGCACCAAGCTGATCGAGTCGGTAGCAGAAACCAGCGACGCCCTGACGGAGAAATACCTCGAAGGCGAAGAGTTAACGGAAGACGAAATCCGCTTGGCCCTGCGTCACGGCACTGTCGAAGGTACGATCGTCCCCATGTTGTGCGGTTCGGCATTCAAAAACAAAGGCGTTCAGTTGTTGTTGGATGCAGTCATCGACTATCTGCCCTCGCCCTTGGAAGTTCCTCCAATTCAAGGACTCCTGCCCAACGGCGACACCGCAGAGCGGTTTGCCGACGACAACGCCCCGCTGTCAGCTCTGGCATTCAAAATCATGGCTGACCCCTACGGCCGCCTGACCTTTGTTCGCGTCTACTCCGGTATCCTCAAAAAAGGAACCTACGTCCTGAACTCCACCAAAGACAAAAAAGAGCGGGTTTCTCGCCTAATTGTACTAAAAGCGGACGATCGGATAGAAGTTGAGGAACTGCGTGCCGGAGACTTGGGAGCAGCCTTGGGTTTGAAAGACACCTTCACCGGCGACACCCTCTGCGAAGAAGGAGCGCCCGTGATTCTGGAATCTCTGTTTATTCCAGAGCCAGTCATATCGGTGGCTGTCGAACCCAAAACCAAACAAGACATGGAGAAGCTCTCCAAAGCCCTCCAGTCGCTCTCGGAAGAAGACCCCACCTTCCGAGTCAACGTTGACCCTGAAACCAACCAGACAGTCATCGCCGGTATGGGCGAACTGCACCTGGAAATCCTGGTTGACAGAATGCTGCGGGAATTCAAAGTAGAAGCGAACGTGGGTCAGCCACAAGTAGCCTACCGCGAAACCATTCGCAAATCCGTCCGCGCCGAAGGTAAATTTATCCGCCAAAGCGGCGGTAAAGGTCAGTACGGTCACGTCGTGATCGAACTAGAACCCACCGAAGTCGGAAGTGGCTTTGAATTTGTCTCCAAAATTGTTGGTGGCACTGTACCCAAAGAGTACATCGGCCCAGCAGAACAAGGGATGAAAGAAGCGTGCGAATCAGGTATTGTAGCAGGATATCCCGTGATTGACCTCAAAGCTACTATGGTAGACGGGTCTTTCCACGATGTAGACTCCTCAGAAATGGCATTTAAGATCGCCGGTTCAATGGCGATCAAAGAAGCCGTGATGAAGGCGTCGCCAGTGCTGCTAGAGCCTATGATGAAAGTAGAGGTTGAAGTTCCCGAAGATTACATCGGGAACGTCATCGGAGACCTCAACTCGCGTCGGGGTCAGATCGAAGGTCAAGAGACAGATCAGGGGATAGCCAAAGTTTCTGTAAAAGTTCCACTAGCAGAAATGTTTGGTTACGCCACCGACATCCGCTCGAAAACCCAAGGTCGAGGCATCTTCACAATGGAATTCAGCCATTACGAAGAAGTGCCGCGAAATGTGGCTGAAGCCATTATCGCTAAGAACAAAGGGAACTAATGATTTTGGATTTTAGATTTTGGATTTTGGATTGAATCCAAAATCTAAAATCTAAAATCTCAAGTCTAAAATCGCTAAAAAAAACAAGGAACAGATCGAGAATGGCACGCGCAAAATTTGAACGGAATAAACCCCACGTAAACATCGGTACGATCGGTCACGTTGACCACGGCAAAACAACTTTGACCGCCGCGATTACGATGACTCTCTCTGCACTAGGTCAAGCAAAGGCTAAGAACTACGCCGACATCGACGCTGCGCCAGAAGAAAAAGCACGGGGTATTACGATTAATACTGCTCACGTGGAATACGAAACCACAGGTCGGCACTATGCCCACGTAGATTGCCCCGGACACGCTGACTATGTGAAAAACATGATCACCGGTGCAGCTCAAATGGACGGCGGCATCCTAGTAGTGTCAGCGGCAGACGGCCCCATGCCTCAAACTCGCGAACACATCCTGCTAGCTAAGCAAGTTGGCGTTCCCAGCCTGGTTGTCTTCTTGAACAAAGAAGACATGGTGGATGATGCTGAACTGTTGGAATTGGTAGAACTGGAAGTTCGCGAACTTTTGAGCTCTTACGATTTTCCTGGCGATGACATCCCCATCGTCACAGGTTCGGGATTGAAAGCTCTCGAAGCAATGCTTGCTAATCCCAAGACTGTCAAGGGCGAAAATGAGTGGGTTGACAAAATTTACAAGCTGATGGAAGAAGTAGATGCTTACATCCCCACCCCAGAACGCGAAGTGGATAAGCCATTCTTGATGGCAGTTGAAGACGTATTCTCGATTACTGGTCGGGGTACTGTTGCCACTGGCCGGATCGAACGCGGAACCATCAAAGTCGGCGAAACAGTCGAATTGGTGGGTCTTAAGGACACTCGCAGCACTACGGTGACTGGTGTGGAAATGTTCACCAAGTCTCTAGAGGAAGGCATTGCAGGCGACAACGTGGGTCTACTGCTGCGGGGGATTTTAAAGGCGGATATTGAACGCGGAATGGTGATTGCCAAGCCGAAAAGTATCATGCCTCACACTCAGTTTGAATCTGAAGTTTACATCCTCAAGAAGGAAGAAGGCGGTCGGCACACGCCCTTTTTCTCTGGATATCGCCCTCAATTCTACGTCCGTACCACTGACGTGACCGGCACGATCGCACAGTTCACCGCTGATGACGGTACGGAAGCAGAAATGGTGATGCCCGGTGACCGGATCAAAATGACTGTTGAGTTGATTCACCCGATCGCGATCGAACAAGGAATGCGTTTCGCTATCCGCGAAGGCGGCCGCACCGTCGGCGCCGGCGTTGTTTCCAAAATCCTCAAGTAGGACTCCGATAACATCTTAAATAGCAGAAAAGCCACCAAATTAAATCAGGCTTTTCTGCTATTTAGTGATTAGTTATTACTCATGGTTATGCAGTTAGCAGTTAGCCCCAAAACAACTGCAAACAGACAACAAACAAAAAACTGAACCTAGAAAATTCAAGAAACAAAAATGGCAACAATTCAACAGCAAAAAATTCGCATTCGCCTCAAAGCTTTCGATCGCCGGATTCTAGACGCATCCTGCGAAAAGATTGTAGATACAGCAAATCGGACAGCAGCCACAGCGATAGGCCCGATTCCCCTACCGACAAAACGGCGGATTTACTGCTTGCTGCGATCGCCCCACGTAGACAAAGATTCTCGCGAACACTTTGAAACCCGCACGCACCGCCGGATTATCGACATTCACCAGCCATCGGCCAAAACAATTGACGCTTTGATGAAACTGGATTTGCCAGCCGGCGTAGATATCGAAGTCAAGCTGTAGATTAACTTATCGAAAACTCGGAAAGGAGGAACAAAGATTAAATAAATTGTTCCTTCTTTTTGTTGAAATTTTCTTAGTCAATAGTTAGTAGGTATTAGTTATTAGTTAATAATCAGCAATAATTTCTGCTTCAGCACGAACTTAAATAATTATTCTTAATTAAGGCGCGCTCACTACAAAAACACTCCTTTAGCAGTCGCTATTATCGCCTTCGGGAGCACTTAGTTTAGCAAGAAGGTATATTTAACATTTTGACGAAATAACGCCTTTGTCAAGCTGCCAGCACCGGAGATAGCGAGCCGTCGCTCCCGTTACGAGCGAAAAAGCCCGATCGCTCCTGCCCCGGAATTGCCTTGAATCAGTTAAAGTAAGAAAAATAAGCGCAAGTACCGTCACTTTTGAGCGACAATGGCATCCTCTTCCTCTGTAGCAGTTCGCGAACTCCCCTTATTTCCGTTGCCGGAAGTGGTTCTATTTCCAGGTAGGCCACTCCCACTGCAAATCTTCGAGTTTCGCTATCGAATCATGATGAATACGATTCTGGAGGGCGATCGGCGTTTCGGTGTACTCATGTGGGACCCCAACCAAAACAAAGTCTCTGCCGTTGGCTGTTGCGCCGAAGTGATTCACTGTCAGCGCCTGCCCGACGATCGCATGAAAATTATGACTCTCGGCCAGCAGCGGTTCCGAGTGCTCGACGCAGTTCGGGAAAAACCCTATTTAGTCGGTCTAGTAGAATGGATTGAAGACGAACCGCCGCAAAAAGACCTCAGACCTTTGGGAAAAGATGTCGAACAACTGCTGAGAGATGTAGTTCGCCTCTCCAGTAAATTGATGGATCAGCCGATCGACCTGCCGGAAGACATTCCCAGTTTGCCCACCGAATTGTCCTACTGGGTGGCCAGCTACCTTTACGGCGCAGCGACCGAACAGCAAACTCTTTTAGAATTGCAAGATACTGCTGCGAGATTGGAACGCGAAACCGAAATTTTGACTTCTACTCGCAATCACTTGGCAGCGAGGACTGTACTTAAAGATACCCTCAAGTAGCCAATAGGCCTAGGAAAAAGCACGATCGGTTTGACCTGCATTGAAGAAATAATTACCCACAAATCATTCGATTTTCGATTTTCGATTGGGAATGAGTTATTGAACTAAGGGTTTGGAGATGGCCTACAGTTCCATTCTTTTTTGGAACTGGTATCTGTTTAATTCTTAACTTCAAACAGGTTCGGACAGGTTCCTTATAGCAGTAAATGCTTGTGTTAGACAATCACGACCAACCGAAACCATACGATGCAGTTAGAGGCGGTCAACTGCCACCTCCTGTGGGCGGTGTAGTGCTTGGCGGACTAGCAGGAGTTAAACATCGGCTGTCTAGTTCTGTCAACGAACATCGAATTGCCGCCCTGAGAGAGACATTGAATTACGGCGATGCTGGCTTAAAAATAGTCATCAAGATTTGTCAAAGCGAAACAGGGCCAGTGCAGCGGGCGGCCTGCGATTTGCTTCGACAAAGGCTGAATTCGATCGCGCGCGAAAAATTACAGGCCTTTGTAGCTTCAAGTTCAGATTCAGAAGCTGAGGTAGACAGCACGGAAAAAATATTAAAGCACTCATCGGGTGCAGTCTCAGAAAAAAATTACGATCGGCAAATGTCCGAAGCACAGTTAATATTTGAGACAATTACGCAGCAGATGGAACCAAATTTGTTGCTATTAGAAGCACTGGTAGCCTCTATAGAACGGGAAGAATTTACCAGCGAACTGATGAATCTTTGGGAACTATTAATCTTAGAAATTCAGGAACCTCTCAAAGAACTGCGTCAGGCTGTTGGCACCGCGATTTCCGCCCAACTGCGGATTCAGTGGCTGTACAATCAAGCTGAATCTCAAGCCAACCAGTGGCAGCAGCGAGCTTTGCTAGCTCTTCAGACACAGGATGAAAATTCAGTCCGCCTCGCCGTGGTTCGCAAGCAGGTTCAATTCGATCAGGCAGCAGAACTAAAAATTGACTTAGACTACCAAACTGTGCGAGTAGAAAATCTTAACCGCAATTTGCTGGCTTTGGAAAGTAAGATTGCTCAAGCTAATTCCAAGAAAGAGATCCTCAAGATGCAGCTTCATTTTGCTAAGGTACAGCAGCAAATAGACTTCACTTTCAGCCAAGTCAATAGTATATTTTTTAGTCCTTAGTTGTCGGATTCTGCGGTTATACATTGCCTGATATCAGACTTGTCTGACACAAAACCGTATTGCCCCACTTAAAATTGCCTCATCTAGCTTAGCTCCCTGCAGATTAGCACCGCATAAAAATGCCCCGCTCAAATTAGCACCGCTCAAATTAGCACCGCTCAAGTCGGCCCCCTCAAGGTTACTTTCACACAAAAATGCGCCTGTCAAGTTGGCTTTTCTCAAGCTCGCCCCCCGCAGTTTTACCTCGCTTAGATTGGCTTTTTCGAGGTCGGCTTCGTCCAAGCAAGCTTCGATTAAGTTGGCTTCCATGAGGTTTGCCCTATACAGGTTTGCCCCGCTCAAGTTGACACCGATCATTTTAGTGTCCCCCAAGTTTGCGTGTGCTAACTTTGCTTGAATCAGGTCAGCCCCTGTTAATTTCGCACGAGTTAGATTTGCTCGGCTCAAATCAGCCCCATTTAGGTCTGCCAGCAGCAGACAAGCACTATCGAGGTTTGCATCAATTAAGTTAGCCCAACTCAGGTCTGCCGAAGCTAGGTTTATGTCTTTCAAGTTAGCCCAGGCGAGGCAAATATGACTTAGGAAAGCTTCGGAGAGGGAAGCGCCTATCAAATTAGCTGCGGAAAAATTTCTTTCTCCGGCTGCATATCGCTTGAGAAGTTCATCAGCATTCATCTCGCCAGCCTCCTAAGTTTTACTTAATAAAAAATTATACAATACTGACAGTACATTTAGTAGCAACCAAAGATTTTTAAAGTTTCTGTGTGATTTAAAAAAAAAATTAAATAACTGACAGTACATTGTAGCAACCAAAGATTTTTAAAGTTTCTGTGTGATTTTTTAACTCTTCCAGTGCTGAGCGAACAAATGGTTGGCAGGCGTTAGCCTCAAAGTCCATAAAGAAAATATATTCTCCGAGCGATCGTTTAGTCGGTCTAGATTCAATCCGACTTAAATTAATACCGCGACTGGCAAATACTTGCAAAGGTTTTACCAGCGCTCCCGGCATATTGGCAGGTACGCTAAAAGCTAGTGAGGTATGGGTGCAATTAGACGGTGAAGCATCGAGGATCAAATTAGAAGCAGATTGTGTAATGGATTTAGTGGATGAGCGCTCCCCTGGTTCTACGTTGGCGATTTCTCCAAAACTCCTGCTGAGTACCCAAAATCGAGTGTAATTATCGGGATAATCATTAATGGGTTGAGCTAACACTGGCAAATGGTAAAGTTCAGCAGCTCTTGGCGAAGATATCGCTGCTACATTTCTATCTTCCAGATATTGCAATGCTTCCGTGGTAGAATTCGCCGGAATTAATTGAGCTGAGGGAATAAACTGCCCCAACCATATCTGACACTGAGCTAGCGCTTGCGGGTGAGAGTAAACTTTTTGAATCTCGTTAAAATTTTTAGCATTAGACACCAGCGCGTGGGAAATGGGCAAAACTAAGGCGTGTTGAATGCGGAGTTGATCGAGTCGCCACAGTGTATCTAAGGTGACAGTCACGCTGCCTTCGATCGAATTTTCGACGGGCACAACTGAATAGTCAACCTGCCCTACGGCAGATGCCTCGATCGCTTGAGAAATGGTGGAATAAGGACACAGGGTGCATTCCAAGTTAGTTTCTTGGCTCAACCAATTGACATAAGCTAGAGCCGCTGTTTCTGCATTTGTACCAACAGGGCCGAGATGTGCGATCCTCTTCGAGGGCTTCACTAACGAAATTTTCATGTAGAGGCAATTTTAGGTTACAAATGTTTGCTTTACTCTCATCAGCTAGGAAGTATGATGAAAAATTAGCGATGTCTCGAAAGCTTTTATCAGTGATTTCTCGGATGACATTGCTAGGTTCGCGAGTTAGTGCGACTTATGTCACCTTAAAAAAGGTGATAGTTTATTAAGATATGCTTAGGAATCCTATATTTTGATATTTTCTCATGTATATCCGCTTTAATTCTTCCCAATCCGTTGAGATCGCCGTACCAGAGGAACGGGTTCCCATTCAACATTATCTGCGCCAGCCGCGGCGACTTGTGAATGCCCTTGTCGATCAAAGTCGCACAGAACAGCTAAACGATGACTGTTTCCGCCTAAAAATGCGACCGTTACAATTTATGATGCTGAGCATTCAACCCACAGTAGACATGAGGGTGTGGGCTGACTCGGATGGCACAATCAATTTGGAGTCCGTCGCCTGCGAAATTCGTGGCGTGGGTTATATAAACGATCGCTTTGCTCTCAATCTCAAAGGAAAGCTTTGTGTACACCAAAGCAGCGGGGTTGCATACTTAAAGGGAAAAGCGGATTTGGAAGTGCAAGTAGAATTACCGCCGCCGTTTTGGCTGACGCCCAAACCCATTTTAGAAGCAACGGGGAATGCTTTGCTCAAGAGCGTACTGCTGAGCGTCAAACAGCGGTTGATGCACCAGTTGCTCTTAGATTACCGCCGCTGGGCAAGCAGCGAAAGTGAGCTAATATCGATCGATCTCCCCCCAATCTTATCTTTAGAAGGGTGAAATCCTACTAGAGAAGCTGTTAATTAATGTATAGGGATATTTAGGCACAAATCAGGCCACTTACCACAATATTCGTTAGATGCTCGAATTGGGCATCGGTCGCTTTGTGGGAACTAGCCAGCAGGGATAGATAGATAGCTGCCGGTCAATCAAGATCGATTTGAGTCAGCCCTCCAAGTTCATCGTCTTCGATTATTCCCACGCCCCCTGGCCAAGCAGTGGATCGGTCTTTGGAAACTTCGTCCTTTTGGCGGAGTTCGCGCTGCGGTGGCTTGATTATTTTGCCCGGTTGATTCGTTGCGCCCACCCGAAGCCTGATTTTTGGCCCGGAATTGCCCAAGCGAATTGTCATCCCGTCCAAAACTGACACCTGAGCGATCGGTCTATCATCTACATAAGTGCCGTTAGCACCAAAATTAATAATTTCCCAGCCATGGGCGTGATTCCACAGCTCTACGTGGTGGCGGGAAACTACAGCGCTGTAAATAATTACATCATTGTCGTTCGATCGACCGATCCGAACCACCGGTTCGGATTCAAAACACCAACTTTGAACTGGGACAGATTGGATAGGATGTAACAGAGTTAAGGTAATCACGGATGTTTTGACACTCCACCGCCAGACAGAAACGGGGATACTTCTAGAGAGATTTTTTGGGAAAAAACTGCAAAAAATTTGATTTTAAAAGGCGTCGTCAGTTCGCCACTATTCCCTATATCTGCCCTAAAAATCGAACTTTTGGCTGCTTGAGGCATTTGAACAAATTTTTGATGGTTAGCTTTTGGCGCAGGCGCAAATTTTTGCTGTTCTCGGTAACAACCAAACACGATGTTATTAATCAGGTGAACTTCCCAGTGATGGACAGCGGTTTTAACCGCTTGATTAATTTGGTCTGTGAGGGAGCGATTGTGCCGATGGGTGAGCCGCTCAATTCGATCGGCTAAATAATCCTTTTTCCGCTGATGAACGAGAGAATTTAACTCAGACCCGTGCTGGTTGCACCGCTGATGTAAGTTCTCGATCGGCCGACAGTCACTACTTAACGACTCGCTGTTTATAAAGAAAGAAGTTAACCAATTATTAATCCTGGGGTTTCTAGATAAAATACTTGTTGGTTGTCTCGAACAGCATAGGTCTTTTTGATTTGCTAACATTTTCCTTATTGATGCGATACCTTTAAAATACAATGCTTTGAGCAGCACTGGAATTTTGAGCGACAACGCCTCAATCTCTCATAGCGAAAATACCGATCGACCTTCCTCGCGCGCGCGGCCCCAAAATGTGAGCGGCAATTAGTCGCAGGGCGAGCGGGAAGGCCAAACTTCAGCTCAAATCTGACTCGGGCGGCTCCGGGTTCGGCTCTGGCGGGACAGATTCTTGCCTTTGCCGCTTCAACTCTGCAACTTTTTCTTGAGCTACATCCCTGACTTCGAGAGCTTTATCTTGGAATTTTTCCGCCAGACTTTGAGCGCCTCGCTTCACACCTGCCACATTTTTGAGAGTTCTGTCAAAATCTTCATGTAAAAACTCGGCTACCAGACCGACTTTTTTGTGCAGTCCCTCAGCGTACTGCACTGGCTCCGATACAGCAACTTCAGAGACGATCGCCCGCTTGCTGCCGATAGTCGAAATAGCTGCCACAGGTAACAAGTAAATGTCGTCTAAAACACCGCGCCAGCCGCTGGATTTAAATAGGTAGTGGGTGACTGAACCCGTGCGGACATCAAATAGGTAGTCAACCACTGCACCTGCCTGATTCCCAGCGTCCGTGAGCACCTCAAGCCCGATCGGACAAACAGCTTGTTCTGGCTGATGCAATTCCGGCAGTTCCGGGTTAATGGTGACAAAAACATTTTCCCCCACCGTATCAACTTGCGCCCAAGCGAACCAAGTTTTTTTGCTGCCCAAAAGTCCCGACTTGCAAGTAAAGCCGATCGCCCGCTGGGAGTGAGCATCGAGCCAAACCCGATCTACCCTGCCGACCTCTTCCGCCGTTCTGCGGTCGATCGTGCGGCGGTTGAGCAGTTCGCTGCGCCTAACAATCTGTGGTGATGTACTCATAAATAAACTCCTGAGTGCCGCCGAGTGAAAAATGTTGATCGTCCAAAGAAGCCGATTTAATATTCTTCTTCCGAATAATGGCGAGTATTATCTGCCTGGGTTAACTCCTCCTCTTCCCTGGAAGTGCCAACTTCTTTTTGGTCGGGAACAGGAATCGTGCTAATGTGCACGCCGCCCGAGGGAGCGTGAATTTCCTTCGCCTCCCTTGGCTTGACGCTAATTTGTCCTAACTGGACTGAGGACTGATTCGGGCCTACGTTGATTTGAATTTTCGGACCTGAGCGAGCCAAGTGAACGATCAGACCGTCCACAATGGGAACCTTAGCGATCGGCTTACCATCGAGGTAAGTGCCGTTGGTACCTAAATTGATCAGTTCCCAAGTTATGCCGCTGCGCCGCAATTCGATGTGGCGACGAGAAACCACAGCGCTAAAAAGAACGACGTGGTTTTCGGTCGAGCGCCCGATCCGGACGACCTGCTCGTCTTCAAAGATCCAACTGCGGACGGGTATAGACTGGAGTGGATGTAGCAAGGTCAGCTTAATCACATTGGCAGCATTGAGTTTTGGTAGAGCGCCTCAAGATGCGATTTTAGATTTTAGACTTTCGATCGCCCAATCCAAACTCGCTCTAAGAGATTTGAAATAAAAACGTAACCAGGTCTCCTTTGCCCAGAGAGATGCGGTCTCCCGGTCGCAACCGGTGGCGGTTTCCCTTGGGTAGCGGAGTATTGTTGACGTAAGTGCCGTTGGAACTGCCTACATCTTCTAGGTAGCAAGCATCTCCCTCCACCCGGAGATTTGCGTGTACCCGAGAAACTATCTCAGAATTAGCAAATCCCGAAACATCAATATCCGGCGGTACTAAGTCATTTGGCTTGCCTATGTGAACCACAGACAGACTGTGAGGCAATTCCATCGGCGTATTTGTCTGAACGTGTAGCAGGCGCGCCGACTGCTGTTGCAGTTGAGTTTTAGCTACACCTGCTGGCTGTGGACCCGGAACCGGAGGAGAGATATTTACTGGTGTTGCCACCGATTCAGTTGTAACAGCAACCGAGGGCGAAGGCGGGGGATCTGGAATCGTCGGAATGCTGGCGGGAGTTTTTTCCAAGTTGAGACCTTTATTCAGGGTAACTAGAGGTTCCATTGCCATCAGGGGATCGGGTGCCACTAAATCCGGCGCCGGTGACGATACCACTGTCGGGCCTACAGGCGAGGGGGACGGTACTGTTACCTCAACTTCTGGAACTATGGAACCCGGACGCAAGTTAAAGCCACACTGACCGCAAAATGCTGCGTCTGTCTGAACTGCTGCACCGCAGTTCGAGCAACTTGCGGTAACAGGTAAAGGCGTGTAGCAAGCCTCACACTGGCTGGCCCCGTCGGGGTTCTGGTGATTGCAATTGGGACAGACAATCATCGATTTCTCCTTGCTATCGGCCAGATTTTCAAATCAGCCTCATAAAAATACTCGTGTATATGGTCAAATTTTAACTTTAACCGCCACAATTCTTATATTGCTTCGCTAATACTAGCAACTGAGCTGACGCCGTGACGTTAGCTGTGATGGGCAAGATTGAGTTAGTGATAATGCTGACTGTGTTAGCACGCTTGCGGCTCTGTCGGCTATTTCACTGCTTCGCCAGCCGCCGCATCGAGCAGCCACCAAAGTTCGCCTTCTGGTTGAACGAGTCTGGCTGGATAGGTCATTTCGTCGGCTGCGGGGGCAAAAATTTGAGCTAGGGCGGTTTGTTTGCTGGCTCCTGCGACCATGAAGATGACGCACCGGGCCCGGTTGATTAAGGGGACTGTAAAGGTAATGCGGGGTTGACCATCTTTGTTGCCGACAGTTACGAGGGCGTCGCGGACTTCCAAGGCTGCTGTGCCAGGAAATAGAGAGGCTGTGTGGGCGTCGTCTCCTATGCCCAATAAAATGATGTCGAAGGCAGGAAACTCGCTCTCGGATACTTTGAAGAACTGCTGTATTTCGGTTTGGTGCGCCTCCGCATCGGCTGCGGGGTCGCCGGCGCCTGTGGGCATGGGGTGGATGTTGCTGGCGGGGATATTCACTTGATCGAGCCACGCGAGGCGCGCCATTTTTTGATTGCTGTCTGGGTGTTCTGGGGAAACGTAGCGTTCGTCCCCCCAGAAAACGTGAATTTTGTCCCAAGGCAGGTCTTGGGCTGCTATCGCTCTGTAGAGCGGTTCGGGTGTGCTTCCGCCCGCTACGGCCATCGTACAAAGTCCGCGTTCTGCTATGGCTTCTGAGATTTTCGACAGCACAATCTCCAGCGATCGATCTATTAGTTGTTCCCTATTTGCTAATACTTCAACTACTTTTTTCATTAATTTCCTCTCAACTTTCCTTGGGTGTTGTTCTGGGCAATTGCCAATTTTACCTTGACATTTTGGTGTGACATTTTGGTTTGAGGCTGAGCGGCTGACAGACCCGGCAGGTCTGGCACCGCATCCCATAACATTTTATCATCTTATGGCCCTTGATTTAAGGAAAGCAAGACATATTTCTACCAGTGCTTTAGGGATTTTCACCTGTTGCATTGAGCTTTCACAACTTTCAATCAAAAGTTTGATCGTACTCGGAGCATCTCTGCAGAAAGTAAAAAGCGTTTTTTGGGAGTCCGATCCGTCCCGCACAGCAAAGTCTATAAATATAGCGAGCCGGACGATCGCACACCGACAGTAAAAGCCAAACCGAGATGCTCCCGATCGCACTTACCCCGGCATAGCAAAAATAATCAAGATTGATGTGGTAGACTAGGAAAAATAGTTTTAAATCCGCACGCTCGGATGGAAGCAAAACTATGTCAATTATTAAGCGATTTCCTACATCTGTCCGCTATCTAATAGCGCGGTTGCGCCACTGGACCCAACCGGCGGTTTGGGCTCCCCTAGCCGTGCTCTGTGCAGGGGGGTTATTTATCTGGGAGGTCTCTGTAAATCCAGAAAGGTTGAGCATAGATGGCGAAGAAGAACCAGCCTCAAAAACTCCAGCTTCACTATCGGGGCTATCTGCTGAAGATACCGCCATTGCGGCTGAAATCGACAGTTCACCAGTGCTAGTCAATCAGTTTAATGGCTCTACTGCTTCTGAGGTGAACTTGTTAAATTCATCAGTAGTAAAAAGCAAAGGTTTATTCGAGGAACTTCGAGATCGGGGCTTAGAAAATCCGGAGGCATCTTCAGCCCCCAAGCGGGTAGGAAGCAGCGGATTTTTCCCCTTGCCAAATTTAGCAAATCCTGCTGTCGAGGCCGGAAACAATAACCCCCAAAATTCCAGCTTGCCAAGTTCAAACGCAACATCAGCGTTGAGTTTATCTGGCAGTGGGAGACTGACTTCCGGGATAAAAACGATCAAGCCTGAGTCTCGGGGTACAGCGACAGCAACTTTATCGCAGGCGTCGAGTGAGGCTAATTCAGATAAACAAAACGAAAATTCTCTGCCTTTGAGTCCGCTGCAAGCAGCGATGAAAAAATACGTCGTTGCTAACACTTCGGCAACGGCGGCTTCGGCTGAGAAAACTGCCGACTCGGCTACATTGCTCGATCGACCGGCTTCCGATCCGGCTGCAGGAAATGCGACAAATTTGCTCCCAACGACCGCTACAGCTCAAAGTGGAGCAAATCCTGTGAATGTTCCCATAGCACTTCCCCCACTTGTGGCTCCGACAAATACTGTGAGCAAGGAATCTCAAGAATTGTTAAAACCAACAGCTACAGTCCCTGAATCATTGGCGGGGTTAACTTCCCGAGTACCGAGCCTTCCCGAAATTAATGCAGGGGCTGCAACGGTGGCTTTGCCGAAAAATCCCTACCAAACTAATTTATCTGGCTCAGGCTTCGCACCTGAAGTTCAACCTGTGGCACTTCCAGTAGCCATACCTTCGCCAACACCTCTACTTCCAAATGTCGGTGTATCTCCGTTTCCAAGTGAGATTGGGGGAAGCAAGATAATTAGCCCTCAATTCTCTCCCAATGCAGCGAATTCTCAATTTCAAACACCTCCACCGAGTCAGCTTAATTTGCCGGAGCAGCCTAACTTTGGAGTTGTTCCCCAAAACACAAATCAGGGCGTGCAGCCCATTCAACCTCAAACTTTTGCTACACCCCGCTCCCTGGCTCCGGGACGCTACATTGGCGGCGGCGAAATCAATACTTTTGCTAATCCTTAAATGAAGGAAGTTGGGCAACGAAAACGATATTATTATCAATTCCCAATACTTAGGCTAGGCGGTTCATGGTCTTCAATGTCGCTGAGCCTCAGCGTAGTGGAAGGGCAGTACAAGTTCCAAAACCCATTCCCAATGTTAGCGGTAAAACTTACCTAGCGGCGGCCCGCACCAACAACAATCCCCCGATTCCCAAGCCAAAAACGATCGGCAGCCAAGCCGACAGAATCGGAGTCAAAACAGCTTTCACGCCCATAGAACTGGTGATGAAAGAAAATACGTAGTAAGTAAAAATCACAACTACGCTAATACCAAAACTCGTTCCTCGACCGGAGCGGCGCGGTTGAGTTCCCAAAGCTGCTCCCACTAAACCAAATACCATACACACGAAAGGAAAAGCATATTTTTCTTGAATTCGCACCTTTAATTTGCGAATTTGCGGTTCGTCGCCACTGTTTTTAATGATATTCAAACGCTCTAAAGCTTGGGCAATGTTCATTTCCTTGAAATCCCGGGCTCTAGCCGCTAAATCTAAGGGCGTGCGGGGGAGTTGCAATTGCTGGTGTTGAAACCTAACTATATTGCGGTAAGAGCCATCAGGAGCTACTATATAAGCGGTTCCGTTGAAAAAATCCCAGGTATTTTCTGAGGGATTCCAAGTAGCAGATTCTGAAGAAACGATTTGATTGAGGCCTGGGGTGGAGCGATCGATAATTGTTAAACCTTTCATTCGCTGGCCGTCAAATTGTTCTGCATAAAAAAAACGGGCCAGGATTTCGTCGCCGCCTTTTTCGGGTTTGCGAAATTCTGTGTAGATAATATTTCTATCTTGAAATGTCGGTTTTTCTCGCTTCAGGGCTCTGTCTAAAGTCAGAGTAGCTCTGTAGCTGGCGGCGGGTACGACTAACTCTTGCAAAGCAAAGGTGAAGCCTGCAACAATTAAACTCATTATCACAGCAGGCAGTATCAATCGGTAAACGCTAACTCCGCAACTGCGGAGGGCGATGAGTTCGCTGTCGCTGGACATTCGGCTGTAGGCCATTAAGGTTGCTAGCAGCATTGACATGGGGAAAGCCAATACTACGAAGTAGGGAATTTGCAACAGAAAAATCTCTATGGCGGCGCTGTATGGGAGCCCGGATTCTGTGACTCTGCGGACTAATTCAAATAAGGCTCCAACTGTGACGGCGACGGATGTAAAGAGTCCGACGCCAAAGAGAAATGGCCCGATTAGTTCTTTGGTAATGTACCAGTCCATTACTGAAATTCTCGGCAGCCAGTTGATGGGATTCAAAGAATTGGATATTGCTATTTTCATAGTGGCGCGTTATCGCAGATTGCTCCTCAATCTAAAATCTAAAATTCGGCCGTTTGTCGAATGCCTTCAAAAGACTATCGCACGAAGTTGTCACCCAAGTAATACTGACGCACTAAAGGATTGCTGTAGAGTTCTTCTTCAGCCCCGGAGGCTAAAATTTGGCCGTCTCGCATGATGTATGCTCGATCGGTAATTTCGAGGGTTTCTCGGACGTTGTGATCCGTGATGAGGATGCCGATTTTACGATCGCGCAATTTAGCAATAATAGTTTGAATTTCGTCTACGGCGATTGGATCGACGCCTGCAAACGGTTCGTCTAAAAATAGGAACATGGGCCCGTCTCGCCCTGCTGCTAATGCTCTCGCCAGTTCAGTCCGTCGCCTTTCTCCCCCCGATATTTGAATTCCCAAACTAGATGCTATTTTTTCTAAGCGAAATTCTTGCAATAGGAAATCGACTCGATCGCGCCATTCCCAGCGCGGCACTTGAGTTTGTTCTAGGACTAACAAAATGTTGTCGCGCACGCTCATGTTTCGGAAAATGCTTGCTTCTTGAGCGAGATAGCCAATTCCCAAATGCGCTCGCTGGTGCATCGCCAATTTAGTGATGTCTAAATCGTTTAGCCAAACGGTGCCTTGATTTGGTTTTTCTAATCCGGTTGCTATGTAAAATGTTGTTGTTTTGCCGGCACCGTTGGGGCCTAGCAGTCCTACGATTTCTCCTTGGGCTACCGAAAGGTTGACGCGACTGACTACATTGCGTTTTCCGTAGGATTTGTGAATATTTTCGAGTACAATTTTCATTTTCGCTCCCGGCAACCTCTACAAGCTAAATTTCAGACTGCGGCTTTGTGCGATCGACTCTCTAATTTAAAGTTTACCTTTTCAAGTTGGTGACTTTTATAAAGACGAAATTTCGCATCTATCCCAAGTAGTATGTTTTGGCTGAGGCGAAATTTCGCTGCTGCGAGCCACTGTTACCGGGGGGCTGTAGTTGGACGTGGGGAGCCCACTGCATTTTGTGCTGCTGCATCTTGTTCCGGGGCAACCAGATAAACAGATTCTACCTGTCCTGGGTTGTCTGGCAGGGCAATAAACCGCCCTTCGTCGATGAGGTATGTTATGGTTTCGCCGCGCAGGCTGTTGCCCTGCTGCAATACGTAAACATCTCCGCTGAGAATGATCCGGCGCTCGCGGCTGAAATATTGAGCTTGAGCCGCAGTTGCTTGTATTTGGCGGGCTGGATAGTTAATTTGGACGTTGCCGCGGGCTGTCACGATGCCGGTTTTGGAGTCGGCTTCTTGAATGTCCGATCGCACACTGAGAGTGCGGGGCGGCCCGGCTTGCGGGTAAGTGGGAGAGGCAATCGCGCCTGCCAGAGTCAGGGGCAACAGCAGCGATAATCCTTTGAATATTCTGGAATTGAGTAGTTTAGCGGAGGGCATCATAAGCTTGGAGCCTCAATATTTGTGAAATTGCTGAAGGGCATTATCTCCAGTTAGGTATTTTATCTTAACGGCCAGAAAGATTCTTCTGAGGTCGATCGATTGACCCGAGAGTCTCAACCAATTATCCTAGCAAGACAACAGCGAATTTAATTGGCTATTTTGCTGAGTGGCTGCAACTGTCTTACTCAGAAACAGGCACAAAAGCCTGTGAAGCGACACATAAATTCTCTGGGTAGCCCAGCACGATAGCCCGCCCCCTAAGTGTGAGGCAAGGTGTGCTGCACCTCAGACTACAAGCATTTACTTAAAATTGGCGATCATCGCGCAGTATAGCAAGGGCCAAGACGATTAGGACGTTATTAATTGCTCAAACATCAGTTTTTATTGCTTCTGGCTTCTTGCTTCTGCTATAATTCGCGGCAATTGCAAGCCTGCAACTTCTGTACCTGCGAACAACTGTTGAAATTTAGCTACTTCTTCCGGGCCAGCTTGTTGCAAAGCGCTCAAAAGTTTAGCACTTTGTCCGAGCAAGTCTTCAACAGCAATTCCAGCATAACTCGGCTGATAATAACTGAGCCGACTTATT
The DNA here is from genome assembly GCF_036700845.1 of Microcoleus sp. S13_C5. Classification (NCBI taxonomy): domain Bacteria; kingdom Bacillati; phylum Cyanobacteriota; class Cyanophyceae; order Oscillatoriales; family Microcoleaceae; genus Microcoleus; species Microcoleus sp. S13_C5. Next base: position 27,922 of record NZ_JAUBPR010000039.1, on the reverse strand, counting down.
CCTTCTCCCAGCAAGATTACTGCACCGCGCCAGTTGTGATTTCCTAAGTGATAAAGCGCGACCGCAATTTGCAATATTCCCTGATAAAACCTTTTTTCCGGCTCGTCGGCTTCCATCCACAAAGCCTCTAAAGTATCGTGACAAGCGTAAAATTCTTGGCTGTTAAACTGTTCGATACCTTGCCAAAAGTCGAGCGGGATTTCCTCTGTCATTCGATTGGAGATTGGGGATTTTCGATTGCGGATGTGTGTTTGAGTAGGCGGCGATCGATTTTTTTTAGATAGCTAAGTCTTGAAAATAGGAAAAATAACGACCTGTTTTCAAAACTACTGCCATTTCACGACCGCCTACTTAACCGATTACATAGTATCTCTGACAGCTTGAATCTGATCCATTCCTATTTCCTGAGTAGTTCCCGCGAAATCGTTATCTGGCGTCAGAAATAACATACAGTGACACTCTTTGCGCTCGCGCATGGGAATGCAGGGACAGTTCCAGTAGGCGGCTTTTACTTCGGCTTCTTTATCTTCGTAATGGCGACAAGGGCATAAGGGAGCACCTAGTTCATCCTTGTGTTTTGCTAGTCCTTCTATCACGACAGCAGTGACGGAAGGCTCGGAACAAAAGTAAGTTCCCGTGCGCTTGGCGTAGGTTTCGGAGAAATTCTTCATCGCCTCCAAAGTTTTTTCGTTGGAGAGTTTAGATTTTTCTGTTGTGTTCATAGTTTAGGATCGGAGTTGAGGATGCTACGAGCTTTTAACAATTGTAGCGCAGTATGTGATTTTAAACACTTGTATATTTCTGTTTACTTACAAGGAGGAAAACCTTGACAAAGATTGAGTTTTACGGGGTTGGTTTTTTAGGGGTTTGTGTCTATCCCGGAGGGTGCGGGAAACTGGTGGCAGACCCGGTTTTTGAAGCAGCCAAAAGATTTGGGCGATCGATCGACCTCAACAATCATCCCCCAAAGGGGATAAAAATCGGATAAGATAGCACAGCCCTGTCCCCGTTAGTGGCATCTGATGGCAACTTCCCCGAACCGCACCCGCACCCGCGATCGAAAATCTCTTCCGTCTGGGTTGATTTGGCCGGCTGACACCGAGTTAGTCGGATTAGTGTTTGAATTGACTCCCGGCGCTGCTAGCTATCTGTACGCGCAGTATGCTATAGGTTTGCACGCTTGGTTTTTAGGTCAAGTACAGGAAACTGACCCGGATTTATCGAAACTTTTGCACGATGAACAGTCAGAAAAAGCCTTTACTATTTCGGGATTGGAAGGTGATTTGCTCCCGGGCGGCAAAGAATTTCAGCTTTTGGGCGATCGAATTTATCGCTGGTACGTAACAGGACTTTCAAAGCCAATAGTGCAGTGGCTGAGTCAGTGGCTGCAAAATTTGCCCGAAGAGATAGATTTGCGAAATGCTCCGCTGCTAATTCGCTCTTGGGATATTGCTTTTGCTCCCACAACTTACCAGCAATTATTAACAGCAGAACCTCCATTTTCGCCAACCATCAAACTTAGTTTTGTGACTCCTACAAGCTTTCGCAGCAAAGGCCATCACTTCCCTTTGCCAGTTCCCGAAAATGTTTTTCACAGTTATCTGCGCCGCTGGAATAACTTTTCGGGGGTAAATTTTGACCAAGCAGAATTTTTGAATTGGATTGATGAAAATGCAATTATTAGCCGCCACAAATTGGAGTCGCAAAAGGTAGCGGCGGGCAAAAAAGGCATGGTAACGGGATTCACTGGGGCTGTGGAATTTGGGCTAGGGCGATCGGCTCACAATCGCCCTGATTTTGTACAATTATTTTATGCTTTGGGGCGGTTAGCGCCTTATTGCGGCACTGGCCACAAAACAACTTTTGGATTGGGACAAACGCGCGCACAATGGTTGGCAGAAGCGCTACCTGAAGTGTCGATACAAAGCGTATTGGCGGCGCGAATAGATGAATTGACACAGAAGTTTATGGCGCACAGAAAGCGTACAGGTGGAAGTCGCGCTGCTGAGATTGCTGAAACTTGGGCGACGATTTTGGCGCGCCGGGAATTGGGGGAATCTTTGTTTGATATTGCTGCTGATTTGGAAATGCCTTATGAAACTGTGAAAACTTACGTGAAGTTGGCAAGAAGGGCTTTGAAAGTGGAGGATTAGCGCGAATTTGTTGACTGTTACTGGTTCCCAGGCTCTGCCTGGTAACACACATCCGGAGGCTCTGCCTCCAATTTTCCTCCGCCAGCGAGGCAGAGCCTCTAGACATCGATTCCCAGGCAGAGCCTGGGAACCAGTTAAACTTGTTGAGTGTTGACTGTTGACTGTTGACTGTTGACTGTTGAATGATGACTACTGACTACTGACTAATGACTGATGACTGCTGACTAATGACTCTTAGTAAATAGGTATATGTCGTCTCGCTGATATTTTAGTTGAAATTGAGGGGTATTTTTGAGTTTAGTTACTAGGTTTTTAACAAATTCTCGATCGCTCATCCAGCCCGGATATCTGAGGTTCAGCAATACATAATCAAATTCTGCGAGATTTGCAGGCGGCGCGTCAGCGTGAGTTAATTTTACTACAGGGCGGTGCGCTAAGTGCGGAGCAATCTGAGCAGTTGTTAAAACACTGCCTTTGGTTTCAACAAGAGAAATTGCCTCTTTGGTAGCTGGCAAAGTGTCGATCCCATTTAAATAAATAGTCCAAAAATACCCGTATTTCGCTAAAGCTAAGAAGGCAATCAACGACCAAATTACAATGACTCTAGGCAATGGATAGTTAGGAAGTGGCAATCTATCAAATATTGTCTTTCCCTTTTGCTGATTGCTATATGCTAAACTGGAAATTACGGCTACCAACAAAAACGGCAATATCGGCACAGAATATTGATGAATTAAATCCCGCTGAGCGGGGATATCGGAAAGAATATTCATCGCCAACATCGGCACCGCACTAATTAAAGATGACAGATGACGCGGGGACAGCCACCAAATTACTGGTAATAGCAATAACGCTAAATATTCAAAAGTCTCTAAAGAAAACAAACGCTCTAAAACTAGATTTGGTTTCACTATTAAATTAATAGCAATTTCAAAAACCGAGTTTCCCAAATATTGATATCGCCCGATTCCCGCGTGTTCTCTTCCCTGATTAAAATACGGTATAACTGCCTGAGTAGCTACCAGGAACCAACCCGCGCCTAGAAATAAAGCTATGAGCCCACAATTGCGTTTTTTGTCAAAACACAACAGCCACAAACCCATCGCAGCCACAGTTAAAGATAGCACGGCTTTGCAGCTCAAAACTAATACAATAGCAGCACAAAACCACAAGGTTTTATTCAGCCTCGCGGCTAAGATTGCTGCTAGCAGTGCTGGTAAAGCAATTACTTCTGGGTGGAAGTCGAAGAGATTGACATTGAATATTAATGGATACAGCAGGTAAATACAGGCGATCGCCCAAGATATGCTATTATTTAATCCGGCTTGACGTGCCAAACTCCAACTCGGCCAAGCACCTAAAGCTAGGGAAACAGCTTGCACTAATAAAAGCCAGTGAACATCTGGATATATTTTGTAAAGTAAAGCTAGTGGATAGAAAATAAAAGCCGCGTGATCGCCCCAAATATTTATTGCCATTAAAGAGGAAAATGGCGTTTGATTTTGGGAGATTAAATAAATTGCTTGGTCAAAAATTGCTAAGTCGAATGCAGTTGACTGAAACAAAGCGTGCCGCGCGCTGCTGGCGGTAAATAAGACTATCGTTGCCACGACAATCATTAAAAATACTGGATGATATTTTAGGGATTTTAAAGTTAGCATTTTATTGTTTTAATCAGCCTTTCGTTTAAATAGCAGAACTTCGTTTTTTTGAAAAGTTAAGTTAAAATCGGGAGAGTTTTTAAGTTGATTTGCTAAAGTAGCACCAAGTTTTTCAGTATCAGGCCAGGGATGGCGTAGGTTTAATAATATGTATTGAAATTCAGCTAAATTTGTTTGCGGCGAAATTTGTGACAGCAATTTTACTATTGGGCGGTGGGCAAAGTGAGGGGCAAGTCTATTATCTGTTAAAATACTGCTTTGCGGTTGAACTTGGGCGACTGCTTCCCGTGTAGCTTGCCAAGTATCTAGTCTATTGATGTACAGATAAAAATCTTTATATTCGCCCACCCATAGTAAAATTAATAACGACCACATTATCATGATTCTCGGCAATTGAATTCTTCGCCAAAGTTGAGTAATTCGGAAGTTTTTAAATTGTGACCGATTGAGCCATGTTAAAAACGGTTGCTTATTTGCTTTATCCTCTTCCTTGTTGCCTTTTATTTCTTCCCGGTTCCTTGTTTCTTCCTTCGCGATAAGTGCTAAAAATAAAAAGGGAATTACAGGCACTGAATACTGATAGGCTAAGCTGCGTTGAAATGGCAAGTCAGAGAGGATATTGATCAGCAGGGTAGGGAGGGCAGGAATTAGCGCTGTTAAATATTGTAGCCGTAGTTTGCCCGAGAATGGCAAGAGCAGCCAAATCACAGGTAAGGTGAGGAGAAATAAATATTTGAATGTATCGAAGGAAAGGATTTTTCCTAATACTAACTGTGGTTTTAAGATGAGATTGATGATGATTTCTAGTACGGATTTGCCTAAATAGCTGTAACGCCCGACTCCAGCGACTTCGCTGCCGCTAAAGAAGGGGATGATTTTCTGGGAAGCTATCAAAAACCAAGCTGCACCGAGCAAAAGTGCGATCGCCCCGCACCGTTGCTTTTTTTCGCAAAAAAACAGCCAGAGCCCCATAGCAACAACGGTTAAAGACAAAACCGCTTTGCAGCTCAAAATTAACAGAATAGCGGTACAAAACCACACAATTTTATTTAAACGCGCCGCCAAAATTGCTGCAAAAAGTGCGGGTAAAGCGATTACTTCCGGGTGAAAATCAAATAAATTGATGTTAAATACCACCGGATAGAGCAAATAAATCAATGCGATCGCACGGGATTGTTCTTGATTCAAACCTGCCAAACGCGCTAAACTCCAGGTAGGCCAAGCCCCCAGGGATAATGCAACTGCTTGTACCAACAGCAGCCAATGCACATCCGGGTAAATTTTGTACAGCCAAGCTAGCGGATAATAGATTACCGCTGCGTGATCGCCCAAAATATGAATCCCCATTAAAGAAGAAAAAGGCGTTTGGTTTTGGCTGATTAAGTAAATTGCTTGGTCAAAAATTCCCAAATCGAAACCAGTTGATTGGAATAAAGCGTGCCGTAAACTGCTACACAAAAAGAAAATTGCTGCAGCAGTAGCGATCGCCCCAACCAAACTCGACGGTAGTTGCGATCGACCTTCCTCTCTATTTTCGGCGATCGAGACACTGATGTCCTCAGGGTCATCAGCAACATTTTCCCTATTCTGCATGAAATCTGGCACTAGGTGGTCACTCAAAATATGATTCCATCGAATGTGCTTTCCACGCAATAGTTAACCACTAATTTTTATCCCCGCAATCGTAATATTAGAATAATCCACAAAACATTAAAAAATTGTGAAAGCAATAACTCTTCTCGGTTCCACAGGCTCCATCGGCACTCAGACTTTGGATATAGTAGCTCAATACCCCGATCAATTTCGGATTGTCGGGTTAACCGCCGGACGAAATGTAACGTTGCTGGCCCAGCAAATTCGCCAGTTTCGACCGGAAATTGTTGCGATTTGCGACGAAGATAAATTATTGGAATTGAAGGAGGCGATCGCAGATATCGACCCTCAACCTATTTTACTTGCTGGCGAGTCAGGCGTTGTCGAAGTTGCCCAATACGGCGACGCTCAAGCCGTCGTCACCGGCATAGTTGGCTGTGCTGGTTTGCTGCCAACAATTGCGGCTATCAAAGCAGGCAAAGATATTGCCTTAGCCAATAAAGAAACATTAATCGCAGGGGGCCCCGTTGTCAACCCCTTAATCGAAAAATACGGCGTTAAAATATTGCCGGCTGACTCGGAACATTCAGCAATTTTTCAGTGCCTCCAAGGTGTTATGGTTGGCGGGTTGCGGCGAATTATTCTCACGGCTTCGGGGGGGTCTTTTCGAGATTTGCCGATCGACAAATTAGCAGGAGTAACAGTAACCGATGCTTTGAAACATCCGAATTGGTCGATGGGGCAGAAAATCACGATCGATTCTGCTACTTTGATGAATAAAGGATTAGAAGTCATCGAGGCTCATTACTTATTCGGAATGGATTATGATGACATTGATATTGTCATCCATCCCCAAAGCATAATTCACTCGTTAATTGAGCTGCAAGATACCTCTGTTTTGGCGCAATTGGGATGGCCAGATATGCGCTTGCCCCTGCTTTACGCTTTGTCTTGGCCGGAGCGAATTCATACAGATTGGGAACGGTTGGATTTGGTAAAAGCTGGGGATTTGACTTTCCGAGAACCCGACCACGAAAAGTATCCTTGTATGCAGTTGGCTTATGCGGCGGGACGTGCGGGCGGTTCGATGCCTGCGGTGCTGAATGCGGCAAATGAACAGGCGGTAGCGCTATTTTTGCAGGAGAAGATTCAGTTTTTGGATATTCCAAAGTTGATTGAGAAGGCGTGCGACAAACATCAAACCGATAACTGTGAAAGCCCTGCTTTAGAGGATATTTTGGGGGCGGATAGGTGGGCGCGGCAGGAAGTTTTGGCAGATAGTATGGAATTGGGCGATCGGATTCTTTCGGTTCGCTAATGGTATCAGCAGACTTGCACTTACTCACAAGCCCGCCGGGGAATAAATTCCCCGTCTCATAGCTAAAGTCGGTTGAAACCGACTGCCCAAACTTGATAAATATCCAGTCCTCTTTCAGAGGACTTTAGCTATGAGACAGGGGTTTTTAACCCCTGGCGGACTATGCCAAAAAGTGCAAGATCTCGGCAAAAACCTATAAAAAATTGACCTGATTTTAGTCTTTTATTGACTAACTCGCAACTCTCGCTGCCAAATCAGCCGCACTCATCTTTTCGTACATTTCAAAAGGTTGGTGAATCCAAGGATTGTCAGCCAAATAATCTACATAATAATCCGGCTTCGCCACAGAACAAGCCTTGTACCAGAGTACAGCAGTCCGAATTTCCTGAATATCCTCGCCGTAGCGACTGTTGAGCCAAGCGATACCTTGCTCTAAACTAATTCCCGAATCCACCAAATCGTCAACCAGGAGAATGCGGCTGCCCAAATTATCGCCCACCATTGTCAAATCGCGGGCAAACTCGATCGCACCCCGGACATTTCCCTCGGTCCCACCATAGGACGAGGCAGCTAAAATCGCCAAAGGTTTGTCGAAAATCCGCGACAGAGTATCCCCAACCCGCAGCCCTCCCCTCGCCAGACAGACAATTCGATCGAATTTCCACTGAGATTCCTCAATTTTTACAGCCAAATCCTCAATTTTCCGATGGTACTCAGGCCAAGAAACGTAAAGGTCACTCATTCCTAATATTATTGAAATATCAAAGGTATTATTAATTATTTTGGGGAAAATGACATGGATGCAGATGAACTTCTCAAACGGTATGCAGCCGGAGAACGGGTTTTTCACAAAGTAGACCTGAGCGGTGCCCATATGTCAAGGACAAATTTGCGCGATATTGACCTGAGTCACGCTAATTTAAAAGGTGCAAATTCGATCGGTCTCACCCTCTACAGAGCTAATCTGTATCAAGCAGATATCAGCCAAGCCAACCTCTCCCAAGCCAACCTCATGTCCGCTAATTTTGGCGAATGCGAGGCGGTGGGAACGAACTTGAGCGGAGCCATCTTGCGGAGTGTCGTCTTCAGCGGCGCCGATTTAACGGGGGCGAGTCTCAGGGGTGCAGATATGAGAGATGCAAACCTTCAGGGGGCAATTTTGATTCAAGTTTATGCAGTTAACGCTAACTTGCAAGGTGCAAATTTGACAGAAGTAAAGCTTTGCGGAATCAACCTGAGCAAAGCAAATTTAACCGATGCTAACTTAACACAAGCTGACCTCAGCCGTGCTAACTTAACTCAAGCAAATCTGAGTTGGGCAAATTTGACGGAAGCAAATCTGGAAAAAGCGGATTTGAAGGGAGCAGATTTGAGCGGAGCTAACTTGAGCTGTGCAAATCTCCATCAAGCAGATTTGAGCGGAGTTTCCCTTAAGGGAGCAAATCTCCGGGGAGCAAACTTGCATCAAGCTTCTTTGCGCGGGACAAATTTGGATGAAGCGAATCTGAGAGAGGCCATGATGCCCGACGGCACAATCTCTGACTAAATAAGCTGACAAAATAGAAATTAAAACCGCAGGGTGCTTGTGGCGCACCCTACCTTTAGGCTAATGCCTGATTTTTTTAAGGAGATTTAATTCTGCCTTCAAGTGACAGTGAATTTAAAGAGTAGTGGCAAAAAATTTAGAACCGAGTTTAATCTACAACTTTCAGCCAGCCCCGGCGAACGGCGTGGAGCAAGCGGTTGATGGCTATTTGATCTTCTTCGGTAAGACAGTCATTTAACAGGGCTGTCTTGAGCTGTTGTCGGTGAGTGGGAGTCAGCAGACCGGAGTGATATACCTGAAAGACTAGTTCTGCAATAGTAAATTGAGGTAAAAGTGTTTGGGTGGTCATCATGTGTTTTTTTCTTGAACTCACTCTTGACAGTATTGACTGATTTTTCCAAAATTTATGTGATTCAACTACGGGAGTAAATGTGATCGATTGGCTCTTGATGAGTGATTTGTGTCAGCCGAACTTGGGGATCGGATATTTCCTGGATAGCCCCGCAACTTGAAACACCAACCCCGTCCCGATTCCTCGCTTTTGGCAACTCCGAAATCTCTACTTTTTGTCAAGAGACGGTGACAAATTTCGGAATATTTATCTATTAATAGATTACTAATGACTGCTCGCTAAATCGCATGGCTTAATTCAACGTAAAACTTTTACGGTGTTTATAAACCCGCTTTTACCTACATTTACCTAGTTTCTTGGTAGGGTCTTTGTTCCGTGGATATACTTAATAACCCGCCCAAAAACCGATACAAGTTTCCGACACCAGCGGCCATCTGCCCCAAATTTTAGACTCTTGTTCATGCTCCCAGATTGATCTGTGAAGTCAATCTAAAATCTAAAATCTAAAATCTAAAATCGGCTGACTGCTTCAAATCAAAAATCCCGGCTTCTTCAAGAAACCGGGTTCGAGTTTTTCGATCGCAGTAATTTTTTTTTGGAGAGGGTTAATGGAGCGACCTACTCACTTCAATCTTATTGTTGGTAAAGCTTGACAGGAGAGAAAGTAGAAATACTCATCTCAACTTCTTGTGTGAGGGGACTAATCGGAAATCCTGACCCATCCGCGGCGGATGGCGTGCAGCAGGCGGTTGGCTGCATCTCGGGCGTCTTCGCTGAGAGCGCTTTGGCAGAGTTCGCGCAATCCGTGGCTTTCAGTGCGAGTCAGATTGCCTGAATGGGTGACTTGATAGAACAGTTCAGCGATCGCGCGATCAGATTTTAAAGTCAGAGCTTGCATGAAATCTCGTTGAACTCGACTATTATAATATCGAGCATTTGACAAAAGAGTAGGGTGATTGCAGTCGGGTAAGCTGTGTGATCGTTCTTGGCTCGATTTGTGACCGAAGTCTGCCAGTATACGTGATTTAAATCACAGAAAACCCAATACCTCGATCGCATAAGCTATGATTGGGGTGGTAGCCTCAAGGTTTGACAAAACCTCGAAAAGCCCTGAACGCAAGGCTTTTAGTTCCCAATACCGCGGCGCAGCGGGAGTAAGTCTGCTCAACATCGCAGGCTATGGACTTGGATAGCTGTGAAACTTTTGGTTTTAGACACTAGGAGCTTGCAGCTCAGGGCATAAAGTTGCGATCGGCGAGCCACACCCTGAGATACAATAATTATAAATACTTCTCTCTCATCTATAGGCAGGCAGGCAGGTAAAAAAATGATAATGATTAGCTACTTTTTGATTGCCTTAATCGTTTTTCTTGTTTGGTTCAAAAGTTTTTGGAATGATACTGCGACATCTAAAAAAGACGTGATATCTTGGATAGCCTTAATAATCGGGCCTCTGTTTTGGCCTGTTGTTCTGCCCCTATCTCTTTTGCAAATTACTAGCAAGAAGTCTGTTGTAAAAACCGCTCAATGCGAGCAAGAATTATAATAAATTGTGGAAGTAACTGGCTTCAACACAGTCGGTGCTTTCGTCCTAAATTATGCGGCGTGCATCGCTCCTGGCAGCGAGTAAGTTATCTTGTTTCATTGTAAGAAAAAATGCAGCTAGAAGGTAGAATCCCAGAAAAATTCTGAATTCTAAAACAGTATTTTTTTACCCATATCCAATTCTGCCTTCTGCTTTTTGAACCCGCCCAAAAACGGATACAATTTTCCGGCAGGAGTTGGCAGTCGCCCAAAATTTTAGGCTTTTGTTCAAGCTCTTAGATTCATCTGTCAAATAAATCTCAAATCTCAAATCGTTCAACTAAGCGAGATTGACGGAGCGCTAGCCGAACGTCTCACGCCGAAGTATCCAATCAACTGATGCCTAAATTTTCTTCTGTCACACCGTGATTTAATGGTGCGGCTGAGTCAAAATTGTTCAGGCAAAATTGTCAGACTCAAATTATCGGACAGCGATTACAAAATTTTTTACCCAAAAATTATCGACCACCTCAACCAAGCTCAAAACTAATATGTAATTTAACATGGCTTGTTGCTTGCAAAAATATAACTTCAGACATATTTCCGCCTGCCGCTGACCAACTTAAGAATTTTTATACTTCCGGCTGCTACCTACCATTAATAGAATGTGGGAAAATCCTGGCTAGGTGTTGAAAAACAGCTAGGCTCTTTGCTCTGTAAGCTTTCCCAGCTCTCTTTATTCAAATCGTAGCAGCTCTAAACAGTAAATTGTAGAGTTCGTTGGCACCCAAAATGCCTAACTCTTACCGTAGTTAGATAGACAATTCAAGGCAGAGACTGCAATATGAAATAGGCAACAAAAGCTGTTTCAAATCTCAAGTACGACTTATTTTAGGCGATCGGGCATCAGGAGTGTATAACGGGAGTCAGCTAAATTTTTAGAGGTGCGAGATGTTTGGGAACTTCTAAAAAAAAGTGCCGTCACGGTATCCAAATTCGTTATTTGCATAAAACGTAGGAGTCAAAATGAACGAAGTATCTGAGAAACCAATTTATAGAGTTCTTCATCTATTGTCGCTGCTAGCGCTGGCATACTATGGAGCTACTTCCATCAATTATATTTTCGAGAGTGACTCTCAGGTTCACATCTACAACTACGACAGTCAGAGCAATTCCAACGCGTCACCAGCGCAACTAGCAGCACACCGCTAGGAATAAATAGTAGAGATTTTCTCTGAATGAAAGCGGAAAAAATTTTCCGGAAAATTGCTAATCGTTAATGATCAGCTCGAAGTTAACAACAATTGGCTAAAAACTTAATATTTTCACTCACAGGTATTAGCCATCGAATGTACCACAAAAATTGACTATTTAACTTTTTTATCAAAAGAGACCAGAGTGATGAAAGGATAGCCAAGCATTTTCATCAGTAAGAGCATTAATAGCTTTAGTAATCGCTTCATCAAGAACATTTGAAGGTGGATCTCCTTGAGAACGGAAAATCGCTTTGATTTTTGCCCGCTACAACTCGATGGGAGATAAATCCGGCGAGTATCGAGGTAAGAATTTTACATTGGCTTCGATAGATGCCATCAAAAAATTGACCGAAAGCATCCAGGATACAAGCCCCCGGATTCATCCGTCCAGAAATAAAAAACCTGTATCCGATGAAACTTGCCCCCCGAATTTATCCGTGGGGTCAATGCTTCAATTCTCAAATCTCCAATCTCCAATCTCCAATCTCCAATCGATTGACGGCTTCAGCATTATGAAAAGGTAAATTATCCCTAACTACAATTGCGCCAACCCATAACTGCGATTCATCTCTGGAGTAAATCTAAAATCTAAAATCTAAAATCAAGTGACAGTACCGTCACCAATCTACCGGCCCACTATTCATCCCAACTTCACCAAAAGACGAGCGCTGCATTGTCTGATTGTCCGGATGGATGTGGATCACGGTGGAAATGACGGATTGGGGTTGAAAAACTGGGTTTTTTAGCCAAAATCCTGCGTTGAGCGTGAGGGATTTGGCTGGAAACATCCAGGTGATGAGGCTCAAAAGCCCGTCCGGGACTGCGTTGGGACGCACTTTTGATTAAAGACGGCCTCCAGCGTGCGCCGGCTTGCTTTCAAATGGATCTAAAAAATTTTGATTTCTGGGGAACTATTGGCGAAAATCAAAAGTCTGGTCAACTACAGTGTAATTAAAAGAAATCGCAGCTCAGTTCCAGCCCCATTGCGGGCGCTCGAACTCTCCGGCGATCGACAGTGCCAAGGGCCCGGTGCAACTTCTCAATCTTGAGAGCATACTCCCATTAAAAATGGTCTCTGTGTATCTTCCGGGTATTGTTTTAATAATGACTAGCCACACTGACGGTCATTATGGTAAACTCGCAAACGTTTAACTGGAATATTTTCGTGTTAGAGGAGGCAGTGGTGGAGTCGAGAGTCAAAAGCAGGAAACAACCGAGATTTGCTGCTCAACGAATACAGGATTCAACTCGCGCTCTCAGGCTCGCTGCTGACCATTTAAATTACATGACAGCTTATAGCAGCCGGGTCAATTAGGGTCTCAACCGATGTCCGGTTTCATTTATTGAATCCCTTTGGAGGGAAAAGTGTATTGTAGAAAAATGATTGATCTTTTAGGAGGAGTGTAAATGACACAGGTAACGAATCCAACACAACCAGCAAGTTCACTACCAGGTGGTATAGGTGGCAGTGGCTCAACCGTTATCGGCACCACCGGCGACAACAGGTTGAACGGCGGCCCCGGCAACGATATCATCCTGACTTTTGGGGGCAATGATGTCGTCGCTGGTGGCGGTGGCAACGAGCTGATTATTACCGGAGGCGGCAATGACAGTATCGGCGGCGGCGACGGCAACGATACCATCTTTTCAGGCAGTGGCGCCGATGTGGTCGCTGGTGGCACCGGCGATGACTTCATCTTTGGCGGTAAAGGTGATGACCTGGTAGACGGCGGTGATGGCAATGACGTAATTTCTGGTGACAAAGGTAACGACACCGTACTCGGCGGATCGGGGAGCGATACAGTCTTTGGCGGCATGGGCAACGATGTTGTCGGCGGCGGGGACGGCAACGACAGCCTGTTCGGCGGTAAAGACAACGATACTGTCAATGGCGGTGCTGGCAATGACTTTATCTCTGGCGACAGAGGCAGCGATGTCCTGACGGGCGGTGCGGGCAGCGATACATTCTACTTCTTCTCCAGCGGTGGCGATTATGGCGTAGACACGATCACTGACTTTACCCCAGGCGAAGATAAGATCCGCTTGAAGCAGGGCGGTGTGTTCGCTGGTTTGGGCAGCACCTTCGAGGCGAGCGAGTTTGTCGTCGTTTCTGGTTTCAACACAGCTACTCCGGGAACAGCCACGACGAACAAGTTGGTCTACGATCCAACAAGCGGTGCGTTGTACTTCAACGGCAGCAACGGAGTGCTAACTATTGCTCAGTTGCAGCCTGGCCTGACAATTACCTCGAACAACTTCGAGTTGTTCTAAAACAACTGGCTGTTGTGGGGCAGCACCGGATAAGATTCGGGGCTGTTCTCACAAAGCCGGTAGTTTTAAAGGATTTCAACCTCACTCTGCCACAAGCAGGGTGAGGTTGAAATATTCAATGCAGGAACTAAAGCAGGGGCAGTTAAAAAAAATTGATCGACAGTTATTGATAAAATTAATCGATCGCCCGATGGGGCCAAATATAAATACAAAGTTTTTAAATTAGAATTTCTAGGTTTTACTGAAGCGGTAAAGAAACCGCAACTGCTGGCTAGCAATGAGCACTGAAGAATATATCCGGCAAGCCCAAATTTATTTGAACCGGGGGAAGTTAACTGAGGCGATCGAGTTTTGCAAAAAGGCGATCGAACTTCAACCATTTTCGCCCTCGGCTTACACGACTTTAGGCGAAATTCTCGAAGCTCAAGGCGATCCGACGGCGGCAAGAGACGCTTTTGTGCAAGCTTTGGAGATTTCGCCGCAGTTTTTTCTGGCTCATGCTTATTTGGGTCAACTTTACAGCGAGTATTGCTGGCTGGATGAGGCGGTTTTTCACTACCGACAAGCTCTGGATTTGAAACCAGACTGGGCGCAAGTTCATTATAACTTGGGAAATGTTTTTCACAAGCAGGGTAATTTGTTGGGGGCGATCGACTGTTACCGAAATGCGATCGCAAAAAAACCCGATTATCTCGATGCTTTCTACAATCTGGCTGTGGTTTTAGATGAAAATAGTCAGCTCGAAGCGGCAATGGATACCTACCAACAGGTGATTGCTCTGAAGCCGGATTACGTGGAAGCTTACAGCAATCTGGGTGTGATTTTGCTCAAGGAGGATCGGGCTGCTGAGGCGATCGAAGTTTACCAGCGGGCGATGGAGATTAAGCCGGATTGGGCAACGCTGCACAATAATTTGGGTCAAGCCTTGCTGGACAAAAGTCCGGAAAGGGCGATCGCATCTTACCTCACAGCTATTGAGTTGGAGCCCGACATGGTTTTGGCTCACTACAATTTGGGGAAAGCGTGGCAATTACAGGGGGAACATTCGGCGGCGGTTGCTTGTTTCGATCGCGCGATCGAGATTAATTCCGACTATATTTCAGGCTATACAGACGCCGGGTTTTCTTTGATGGTTTTGGGCAAAATTGCTGAATCCATGCCTTATTTTGAGCTGGCAATAGCTCTGAAGCCTGATTTTGTTGAGGCTTACTGCCGCTTGGGAGACAGGCGCAGAGTGGGGGCGGTAGAAGATGATGAATTGTCAAGGGCGATCGCTGCGTGCGATCGATTTCTCACAGCATTGATGGGAAGTTCGACAAGGGATGTCACGAATTTAAGGGATTTAAAACTAAATAAAAAAGAGGGTGCGGTTAGAGATTTGTCAAGTGGCGCTCGCGAATTACCAATTGCTGAAATTTGCGATAATTTAGCCGAAATCTACTTGCATTTGGGAAATGCTTTAACAGAGTACGGCGGACACGAATCTGCCGCCGCTTATTATCAAAAAGCTTTGCAAATTCAGCCACAGAATGCAGAGATTTACTGGCGGCTAGGAAATTCCTTAGCCCAGCAAAAGCGGTTGAGTGCAGCAATTGCAGTTTACCGGATGGCTGTGACGATTAAACCTGCTTTACCGCAGGTTTATTTTGAGTTGGCAAAACTGCTGGAAAAACAGGGGCGCTGGGAACGGGCGATTGATTATTATCAAAAGGTTTTAGATCTGCAATTGCACGGGTATGGGGAGCAGAAACAGTGGAAAAAAGAGAGTTTTATCTCGCCCGCTCACAATTCTCTAAAACCTCCTCAGGGTATTTATTTATCGAGTTGGGATTGGCTGGTTAATGCTAAGTTGGATGCTGACAATTATGTGGAAATATTTTGGAAATCTGCACCAAAAGCAAGCGCAGAAAATATTCCGAATTCCCAATTTGCGATCGCCCCTTCCAAATTGGCAAATTCCGAGTGTGGCGGTTTAACTTGCGGGCTGTGTTTGCAGCGACTTTCTAAGTGGTTCGATCCAGTGCATTTGGGTTGGGGAGTTTGCCGTTTGTCCAACTCGCAACCGATACCTGTGCAGTCGCCCAAGACTTTTGTGGCTGCAATTCCCAACGGCCGAGTTTGGATTGTTCCCCAGGAAAATTATTGGCTGATTTGCAAGGCGATCGCTGTAATTACTCCTGACAATTATTTGTTGGCTGATGTGTCGAGAGATTATCCGGGGTTTTTGCCTGGATGTGAAAAGCATGATGTTAGAAAACACAGCGTTTTTAAGTTAGAATCATTTCCAAATTTAAAGCAAATTGATGGCAGCGTGGCGGTGCTTTCTGGTTTGTCGGGAAATGTCTATTTTCACTGGATGGTTGATGTTTTGCCGAGGATAGAATTGCTGCGGCACAGCGGTAGGGATTTGGCGGAAATTGATTGGTTTTTGGTGAATAGTTGTCAGCACCAATTTCAGCGGGAAAGTCTAAGAATTTTGGGCATTCCCGAAGAGAAAGTCTTGGAGAGCGATCGCTTGCCCCACATACAAGCAACCGAGTTGATTGTACCTTCTTTTGCGGGATATTTGGGCTGGCCTTCTGGGTGGGCGATGGATTTTTTGAGACGGGAGTTTCTCAAGGAAATTATATCTAGTTCGAGCTATCCAAAACGGATTTATATCAGTCGCAGAAAAGCAAGATACCGACGAGTTTTGAACGAGGAAGATGTGGTTGAGGTTTTGGAGAAATTTGGCTTTGTTTCTATTTTGCCTGAGTCGATGTCTTTGGCAGAGCAAATTGCTCATTTTTACCACGCTGAGGTGATAGTAGCTGCCCACGGCAGTGGCTTGACAAATACGATTTTTAGTCGCCAGGGAACTAAAGTAATTGAGTTGGTGTCGCCTCACTATATCAGCCATTATTACTGGGGAATCAGTCAATATTTGCAGTTGGAACATTACTTTTTAACGGGCGAGGCTTTTGAATGCTATCCTATTAGACAGTTAATGTATCAGAATTCCCTGACTGAGGATATTTTAGTGAACTTGAGTTCGCTGAAAAAGATGGTTGAAGTGGTGGGTTTGGGTTAGTTGGCGTCTGGAGTAAGTTTAATTATGCCCTCGATTGAGAAGATGGAAAAGGCAGCGGTTGATTTGAGTCGGCAAGCAGAAGTTTATTTAGCCGAAGGAAAGTTGAATGAGGCAGTTGCTGCTTGCGAGTCAGCGTTGAAAATTGAACCGAATTTGGCGACAGCTTGCCAGACGCTGGGAAAGGTGATGCAGGTTCGAGGTGAAATCGAGCAAGCTAAGCAGTGGTATGAATCGGCAATTGATCGCAATCCAAATTTGCCGGAAGTTTATGCTAATCTCGGCATTTTGTATTCTCAGGCGAAACAGTGGGAAAAGGCGATCGCCAATTGTGAAAAAGCAATTTCGCTAGCGCCGAATTTTGCTGCGGTTTATCGGCAGTTGGCGAAAATTTGGACGCAGTTAGAGAAGCGAGAAGAGGCGGCCGACTGTTGGTATCAAGCTTTTAATATTGAGCCGAATTGGGCAACTGCTGAGGAACAAGTCACTCTGGGAAATAGTTTGGTTGAATTGGGAAAGTTCGATCGCGCTATTGAATGTTATTCGCGGGCAATTGGGTTAAACCCGAAGCTGGCAATAGCTTATCACAATTTGGGGGAAATGCTGGTTGGTCAGAAGCGGTGGGATGAGGCGCTCGCCAATTACCGACAAGCCATTGCCATCAATCCAAATTCGTTTGAATCTTACCACAGTTTGGGTAAAACTTGGGCGGAGCGAGGAGAATTAGATCGGGCGATCGCCTGTTACAACAAAAGCATCGAACTCAATCCCAAATACGCTCGGGCTTACGTGGGTTTAGGTAATGTTTTCGCGCAAAAACGCGATTTTGATGCAGCCATTAAATGTTACCGTCAAACTCTGGAAATTAATGAGAATTCTTACTGGGCATACAATTGCTTAGGGGACGCTTTGGCTCAAAAACAACTGTGGTCCGAAGCTATTAGTTGCTACCGCAAAGCTATTGAAATAAATCCCAATATTCCTTGGTTTTATGTCAATTTGGGAATTGCCTTAACCTGCGAACAATCCTGGGATGAAGCTGTTAGCGCTTACCTGCACGCGGTTCAGATTGAGCCGAATTTGACGGGAATTAATCAGCGGTTGGGATATGTTTTGCGGAAGCGCAGCGAATCGGGTTTAGACAGCACAATCGAAACTTATTGTCAAGGTGTAGAGGTACTTTCCAGCGGGAAAATTTACCACAATTTGCTGGAAATTGAGTTAGATGGAGCAAAGTTTTATATAAATTTAGGAAATAGTTTAGCGAAACAGAAGCAGTTGGAAGGTGCGATCGTATTTTATAGTATGGCACTGCAAATTGAACCCAATGCTGCGGAAGTTGTTGTAAAACTCCTGGAGGTTCGGGCGAAACAACAGGAGTTATACGAACAAATTGCCACTTACCGCCACCAAATAGAAATCGAGCCGACAAATTCTAAGCCTTACAACGATTTAGGAAATATTTTACCCCAATTAGGGGAATTAGAAGAAGCAATTATTTGCCACCAAAAAGCGAGCGAATTGAGGGGTTGGCCTGAGTGTGCGGCAAAAGATTATCAATTTACCCAAGATTGGTTTACCCACAATATTCCTATTTGGCAACGGCATTTGCAGGAATTTACCGGAATGGCGGATTTTCAAGTTGTGGAAATCGGCAGTTTTCAGGGAATGTCGGCTTGCTGGCTGCTGGATAATATTTTAACTCATCCGACGGCAAAGATTACTTGTATTGATTTGTATTTTCAACAACATTTTAAGGGCAATATTGTTAAAACGGGAGCAGCAGATCGGGTAATTGAATTAGAAGGTTACTCTCAAGATTTGTTAGTGAATTTGAATTCGGAATATTACGAGGTTGCTTACATTGACGGCTGTCACAAACCCACCAGTGCTCTGCAAGATGCGATTTTATCTTGGAGGTTGGTGAAAGTTGGGGGATTGATGATTTTTGACGATTACGAGTTTACGTTTCCCGACAGCCCGGAGCAAGATACTAAAATTGGGATAGATGTTTTTTTGGAGATGTTTGGAAGTCAATTAGAATTAGTACACAAAGGCTATCAACTGATTGTTAAAAAAATCGGCAATCAAAGTTTGGGCGAAGAGCAAAATCTGTTGTCTCTGGGTTGGGAAAAGTTGGGGGATATTGCAGCGAATTCCGGTTATTTGGATGAGGCGAACGCTCGCTATCAAACAGCTATTAAAATCAAGTCGAACAACTACTTAACTTACCACAAGTTGGGTAAAACTCTGCAAGAGAAAGAACTGTTTGACGAAGCTCGGGCCGCTTACCAACGGGCGATCGCACTAAACCCTAATTTTAGTTGGTCTTACCACTTTTTGGGGGAAACTTTGCAGGCGACTGAGGAACACGACGACGCCGCTGCTGCTTACCGCAAAGCTATTGAGTTAAATCCCGATTTTTGTTGGACTTACAACAATTTAGGCGATGTGCTGATGGAGCTTTCTGAGTGGGAGGAAGCTACTGTTGCTTACCGCAAGTTAGTTGAACTAAATCCCGATTTTTGTTGGTCTTACGAGAGATTAGGTAAGGCTTTGGTTGCACTGGAAAATTGGGAGGACGCGGGGGGGGCTTACCGCAAAGCTATTGAATTAAATCCCGATGATTGTTGGTTGTACAATAGTTTGGGGGAAGTTCTGGAATTACAAGAAAATTGGCCCGAAGCAGCAGTGGCTTTTGGTCGTGCTATTGAGCTAGAATCTGAGCATAGTTGGCTGTACAAAAAGTTGGGTGATGCCCTGCGGAATCAAGGGGAATTGGAAAGGGCGATCGCCATTTTTGAAAAAGGTATCAATCTCGATCCAAAATCCTGCTGGTGTTACGAAGGATTGGGTTTGAGTTTAATTGCCAAACAGCAGTGGGAACCTGCAATCACTAATTTAGTTCAAGCCCTGCAAATTAAACCAGATTTGTTTGAAGCTTACGATAATATAGGTTATGCTCTGGAACAACAAGGAGAAGCCAATGAGAGCGATCGGGCAAAATGCAGTAATCAAAATTTACCCTTAAGTATTCTCGAAAAATACTGTGGGTTTACAGAAGATTTGACCGTTCCAGCAGAATCCAATCCGCACCTCACCTGCATTGACATCCATCCTGCGAGTCAAATCAATTTATCTGATTCCAAAACAATCGACAGCAGCCGCAGGTTTTGGGAACATCAAAGTCATTCCAGAAAAGCTTTTGTTGCCGTATTGCCAAACGGACGAGCTTGGGCAGATGTTGTGACTACCGCTGTGATTACTTCAGACAATAAACTTGTTGCTGATATTTCAATGGGCTGTTCTGAATTGGTAATCACTTCCGACAAATTGCCTCCCGCTGAACACGTCGATGGAAATGTGGCTTTTTTATCGGCTCGCTGGGGTGGAGCTGCTTATTTTCATTGGATGTTTGATGTGATTACGCGATTTGACCTTTTGCAGCGGAGCGGATTGATAGAAACTATAGATAAGTTTGTTGTCAATGCCTCGGATTCTTCCTATCAAGCAGAAACTTTAGAGATTTTAGGAATTCCTCAAGATAAACTTTTAGAAAGTCGCTGCAATTTACACATTACCGCCGATAAATTAATAGTTCCATCAATATCATATGACGGAGCGGGGGCGGTTTCAAAATGGAAGTGTGAATTTCTCAAACAGACATTTTTAAATGAACAACACCCACTAAAAACAGAATATTCAGAGCGAATTTATATCAGCCGCCAACAAGCATCCTATCGGCGAATCGTCAACGATGAAGAGGTAATTAAATACTTAGAAAAATTGGGGTTTCGCAGTGTCAAGTTGGAAACGATGTCAGTAGCGGAACAAGCAGCGTGTTTGGCTGCTGCTAAAGTGGTTGTCGCACCTCACGGAGGGGGGTTGACTAATCTAGTTTTTTGCAATCCGGGAACTAAGGTAATTGAAATTTTTTCTCCTCTTTACGTTCCGCATTGTTATTGGATGATTAGCAATTTGTGCGGTTTGGAACATTACTATATAATTGGCGATTTGGTTGATGATGGAACTCCTACAAAACCGTTACATAAAGATATGCGGTTGGATTTGAACTCTCTAGAAAAATTAATGTCTCTTGCAGGAGTGTTGCATGGATAATGACTACCACAATGTGGGGAATTCCCTGCAAGAAAGCGGTCGATTTGATGAGGCTGTTGCTGCTTACAAAAAAGCTATTGAATTAAATCCCAATTTTTCGTGGTCTTATCACAGTTTTGGCGATGTTTTGCTGAAACTTGAAAAATGGGAGGAAGCTGTCGCTGCTTACAAAAAAGCGGTTGAGTTAAATCCCAATTTTTCCTGGTCTTATCACAATTTGGGCGATGCTTTGCTGAAACTTCAGCAATGGGAAGAGGCTGCTGTTGCTTACCGCTGCGAGATTGCACTCAACTCTGATTTTGCTTGGTCTTTTTGCAATTTAGGCGACGCTTTAACTAAACTAAAACAGTGGGATGAAGCTATCGCTACGTATTTAAAAGCTGTTGAAATTGACAGAGATTTGCCGGGAATTTACGAGAAGTTGGGATACGCTCTCGGACAAACAGAGTCGGATTTAAATTTAGTGTTAGAACAATCTCAATTGCAAATTACACCGGAAAATTGGGAGTTTTATTTGCAGTTAGGACAGAATTTAGCCAAGTACGATCGCCCAAAAAGCGCAATTATTTTTTACCAAGCTCTCTTGACAGCTATGCCGACTTGTGGTAATTTCTCAGCGGAATTAGAGGAGTTGTTGCAGCAGCAAGAAAAGTGCGTAAGCGTTGCCCTCGAAGAGGATCGCGCATTAGCCTCATCTCGCGCAACTGTCGCCCAAAAACCCGATGATTGCTGGTCTTATTACAATTTAGGTGCTGTTTTGAGCCACCAAAAATATTGGGAGGAAGCGGCGGCGGCATTTTTCCAAGCAATAGAAATAAATCCCGATATTCCTTGGTGGTTTTATTACAATTTGTGGGAAGTTTTTGTTATGCAAAACAAGCTGGATGAAGTTGAGAACTTGTACCGCGAAGTTGTTGCAGCTAAACCGGAGGCTTTTTGGCCTTATCTGAATTTGGGAGAAGCCTTGACGAGGCAAGGTAAAATTGCCGAGGCGATTGATTTTTATCGAACTGTCAGTTTTAAACAAAGTTTTGCATCTATTATAAGTAATAGAACAGGCAAGATGCCAGTTCTACAAGCAGATACAGGCAAGATGCCAGTTCTACAAAATTGGAACTTAAAACCAGTCCAATTTCCTAACTTTATAATTATTGGTTCTCAGCGGTGCGGCACAACTTCTCTTTATACTTATTTAGCCCAACACCCGCAAATTTTGACTCCGATTAAAAAGGAGATGGATTTTTTCTCGTGGCACTTTGACAGAGGGATTGATTGGTATTTGGCTCATTTCGCGCCAATGCCTCCGGGAGAGCAATTTTTGACGGGTGAAGCAAGTCCGAGCTATTTTGACTCTCGGGAAGCACCGGAACGTCTCTACAGCCTGTTTCCAGAGGTGAAACTGATTGTACTTTTGCGAAATCCGGTCGATCGGGCGATTTCTCAATTTTACCGCTTGACTGACTTAAATTGGGAAGCGCGATCGCTCGATCGAGCAATTAGCGATGAAGTTGAACGGTTGAATCAAAATCCAGAATACATCATCGGCGAAGAACCGGGGAATTATTTAGCTCGCGGTAGGTACATAGAATTTATAAAAAACTGGCGGACTTTCTTTCCCCGAGAACAGTTGTTAATTTTGAAAAGCGAAGATTTTTATGCAGGTGCAGCGACAACACTCAAGCAAGTTTTAGAATTCTTAGATTTGCCGGAACATCAATTGTCTGAATACCCAAATGCTAATCCCGGTTCTTACCCGCCGGTCAATCAATCAATTCGCGATTGGTTGAGGGATTATTTTCGACCTTACAATCAGCAGCTAGAGGAGTATTTGGGGAGGAAGTTTGATTGGTAATAAACTCTCTTTTTGCTACTTTCAGGACTTAAGCACGGGTGGTCAGAAACCGGGTTTTTAACCGAATCTGGGGGTAACAACGAAATATTTTTGGGCAAAAACCCGGTTTCTTGGGTCGGAGGGGGTTCATGATTGCCTCTGTGGCGCGGATGAAGTCGGACTTACCGGGCAGGAAATGGAGCACCAAGGGAGATTTTTGACTCTCGCGCGCCCAAGTCCGAGCAAAAGACCTGCCTCCCCTTGACAAGTCATACTCGTTATGAGTACGCTAAAGTAAGCAAAAGAATTGAACCCAAGTACCCAAAAATTTAAAATCATGCTGACGAACCAAGAAGGTCAAAGAGTACCCAAAGTCACCTTTCGCACTCGCAAAGACAACCAGTGGGTGGATGTCACCACCGATGATATATTTGCAGGTAAAACCGTAGTAGTCTTCTCGCTGCCGGGAGCTTTTACTCCCACTTGTTCGTCAACGCACCTCCCCGGTTACAACGAATTTGCCAAAGTTTTCAAAGAAAACGGCGTAGATGAAATCGTTTGTATTTCGGTCAACGACGCCTTTGTGATGAACGAATGGGCAAAAGACCAAGAATCAGAAAATGTGACGTTAATTCCAGATGGTAACGGCGAATTTACTCAAGGCATGGGAATGCTGGTAGACAAAACAGATTTAGGCTTTGGGAAGCGGTCTTGGCGTTATTCGATGCTGGTAAAAGATGGTTTGGTTGAAAAAATGTTTATTGAGCCTGATGAACCGGGAGACCCTTTCAAAGTGTCCGATGCCGAGACGATGCTCAACTACATCAACTCCGCAGCAGCCAAGCCGAAGGTAGTTTCGCTGTTTACAAAAATGGGCTGTCCCTTCTGCGCTAAGGCTAAGGCAATGCTGAGTCAAAAGGGCTTGGATTATGAAGAAATTGTCTTGGGCCGGGATATCACAACTCGATCGCTCCGGGCTGTGACTGGGGCTACAACTGTGCCACAAGTATTTATCGACGGCAAGTTGATCGGTGGTTCCGAAGCCCTAGAGTCTTATTTGGCAGTTGCTTAGTTAAACAACAATACTTAGCCTGCAGGTGCACAGTGCACACCTTACTCCTTGTACGGTGCGTACTGTGCGCCTTTGCCGTATTTGGCGGTATTTAGCTTCAGCAAGCTTCGGTGTCAAAAGTTCGATCGGTCTATTGATCCATTCTCGTGCCACAATTACTGGGGAAGTAATATTAAAAACGCAAAAAATGGGAGTGAACGATCGTGGATTTGAGTTTAGTCGCGTCAAATATCTTAAATCCACCCATATTAGCTTTTTTCATGGGAATGCTGGCAATTTTTCTCAAATCTGATTTAGAAATTCCAGCGCCCATCCCCAAACTGTTTTCGCTATACCTGCTGTTTGCGATCGGATTTAAAGGCGGCGTCGAACTGTCCAAAAGCGGAATTGACCAGCAAGTTGCCCTGACAATTTTGGCAGCGATGCTGATGTCAATGCTAGTACCCATTTATACTTTTTTCATACTGAGGATAAAACTCGACTCCTACAATGCCGCCGCGATCGCCGCCACCTACGGTTCCATCAGCGCCGTCACATTTATCACCGCAACATCCTTCCTCACAGCACAGGGGATCGACTTTGACGGTTACATGGTAGCCGCGCTAGCATTAATGGAATCCCCAGCAATTATAGTCGGGCTAATCCTTGTGAGTGTATTCGGCGGGGAAGAAGGAAAACGGGAAATAGTTTGGTCAGAAGTGTTGCAAGAAGCATTCCTAAACAGTTCAGTTTTTCTACTGATTGGCAGCCTAATTATGGGCATAATGACAGGAGAACACGGTTGGGAAGTTATGAGTCCGTTTACTCAAGACTTGTTTTACGGGGTTCTGACTTTTTTCTTGCTAGACATGGGGCTGGTTGCGGCTAGCAGAATTAAAGATTTGCAAGAAGCAGGAGTTTTTCTGATCGGCTTTGCAATCCTAATTCCCATAGTCAACGCAGTAATTGCTTTGCTAATAGCGAAATTAATCGGAATGCCGCAGGGAGACACTTTGCTGTTTGCCGTATTGTGCGCGAGTGCTTCTTATATAGCAGTACCAGCAGCCATGCGCCTAACTGTGCCCGAAGCGAACCCAAGTCTTTACATTTCAACTGCCTTAGCAGTGACATTTCCATTTAATATCATTGTAGGCATTCCCCTGTATCTATACGGAATCAATATGTTTTGGAGGTGAGATGATGGAGTCAGTCAAAAGAGTAGAAATCATAGCCCACTCAGTAGAACTAGGCAAGATTTTAGACGGTTTAGACAAAGCTGGCGTACCCGGTTATTCGGTGATTCGTGATGTCGCGGGAAAAAGCACCAGGGATCACGTTTCTCGCCATTCATCAATGACGGCGCTGGATAACATTTATGTGCTTGCTTTTTGTTCGCCAGCTCAAGTTTCAGCAGTTGCAGAAAACATTAGACCCGTGCTCAATAAATTTGGTGGGTCATGTTTTATTTCAGATGCGGTGGAATTGCTAATTACTAGGTGCGTCGGGTAGTTATTAGTCCTTAGTGATTATACCAATTCGGAAAATTTGAGCTACACATAGATTCTACGCCATATGTTTAGGGACACGGCAATGCCGTGTCCTTGAGCGGATATGCGACTTTCATCCTAGGCTTTGGTTCCGACAATCGCCACTGGTGAGAATGCCAATCCGTTTCGCCTTTTGGATAAGTTTTTTATTATTACTTTAGCCTGATTTAAAAAAGGCAATTTTGAAAATAATTTCTGTCTATTTCAATCATTTTTATAAGTTTACAATATCAGCCATTAGCCATTAGTCAGCCGTCATTTCAGGATTAATTGCCCTTCGCAGCCGACGCAGAATTCAGAATTATTAAGATATAGAAAAGAATCAGTTGCCAAAATCGGTTAGCGTGGTAAATTCTAAGCCACAACAGGCGATCCTCTTCGTTGGCGTAGCCCCCGTAGGGGCGGGCTTCCCTAACGCCCGATCGACTAACGATATTTTCAATAGGAGTTTAAACATGGCTGCATTAAAAGTCGGCATCAACGGATTTGGTCGCATCGGACGGCTAGTCATGCGTGCCGGCATCAAAAACCCCAACATCGAATTTGTCGGCATTAACGACTTAGTTTCGCCAGACAACCTGGCTTATCTTTTCAAATACGACTCCACCCACGGCATTTACGACGGCGAAGTTGAAAGCAAACCAGACGGGATTGTCGTTGACGGAAATTTTATCCCCTGCACAGCGATTAGAAATCCGGCAGAATTGCCCTGGGGTAAATCCGGTGCAGATTATGTTGTAGAATCTACGGGATTGTTTACAGATTTTGAAGGCGCATCAAAACATTTGACGGCAGGAGCAAAACGAGTAATACTTTCAGCACCAACAAAAGACCCGGAAAAAGTTCCCACTTTTCTAGTCGGCGTCAACCACCACAAATTTGACCCCGCCAAAGATACTGTTGTTTCTAATGCTAGCTGTACGACGAATTGTTTAGCACCAATTGCCAAAGTTATCAACGATCACTTCGGATTGGAAGAAGGTTTAATGACGACTGTTCACGCAATGACAGCTACTCAACCAACTGTAGACGGGCCCAGCCAAAAAGATTGGCGGGGAGGACGCGGGGCGGCTCAAAATATTATTCCATCTTCGACCGGTGCAGCAAAAGCTGTTACTTTGGTGTTGCCAGAATTGAAAGGAAAGTTGACTGGAATGGCTTTGCGCGTGCCAACTCCCGACGTGTCTGTAGTTGACCTTACTTTCAAAACGGCGAAGGAAACTAGCTATAAAGAAATTTGCGAGGCAATGAAAAAAGCTTCGGAGGGCGAACTCAAAGGCATTCTTGGATATACTGAGGATGCGGTGGTTTCGACAGATTTTCAGGGCGACGCGCGATCGAGCATTTTCGATGCAGGTGCGGGAATCGAACTGAATTCTAAGTTTTTCAAAGTTGTTTCCTGGTACGACAACGAGTGGGGTTATTCTAACCGCGTGATTGATTTGATGCTGTCTATGGCCGAGAAAGACGGAATTTTGAATAATTAATTTTTTGGGGTGGCATTTTGAGCGGGATCGCGTGTCCACCCCACAAACAAATTCCTATGATTTTTTGTGGAACGGGCATCTTGCCCGTTCCTGATAATTTTATCTAATGTGAGTTAAACTTTTTTTATTTCCGATTCGATCGCGCTCATGTCTGAATTACCACCGCTCAATAACGAAACTATTTGGGCTATTCTCAACGAAGAAATCGACGATGCTGCTGTCAATCAGCTAGTTTGGCAGTATCTGGGCTACCGCTGGGAGGCCGAGACTGGCAAGTGGAACAGTGCAGGTGTTGCAGCCGAGTGGCGTCAAGAGTACCCGGAACCGCCGGATTTTATCGATTCTAGGCCGGCGACGGTGAAATTGACTCGATCGACTCCTCCAGAAAAAAAGCAGTTGCTGAAGGAAAAATTAGGCTTTAAAGGCTATAAAATTGGGGAATTCGGGCCCAGACAGACTCGCAGGGCGACGATGGCTAATTGGTTGATGGGTTTTATGGAATCTGGGGGGTAAGAGGAATTTTGGATGGCTGTGCGGTTGTGGCCACCTTTAGAGTACAGAGATATGAGATTTTTTGGCAGGAAAACCCCTAAACCCCTATAAAGGATTGAAACCTTGATTAAACTCTTCCTTTCTTTCTCTGTGTCCTCTGCGTCCTCTGCGGTTAATTAACCAAAATTAAGCCTGTTGAAAGTCAAAAAACACTAAAACCAGCCAATTCCAACCTCCTCACCCCCAACCCTGACATCGGGCTGTTCCGTAAAGTATCCTAGAGTCGGCACAAAACAATTGTGAGGAAACCTTTATGAAAACAACCACTATATCTCGCTTAACCAGCATTTCCCTCGCTACCCTAATGCTAGCCGGCGTTTCAGTCAACGCGATCGCCACACCAGCCACCACCCAACCCCCAACCCAACTCGCCCAAGCGACTGCCAAAAAGCGCCTCGTCGTCATGGATTTCGACTACGGCACCACCAACAGCTATTACACTTCCTACAGGGGAGTCGGCGCCGCCAAAGGCATCAGCGAACTGCTAATCAACGAACTCGTCAACAATGGCACTTATACAGTAAGTAGTCAAACAAAATTAATTACACAAACAACTAATATGATATAATAAAAAATATCAAGTTGTGTTCAAAG
>NZ_JAUBPR010000222.1:0-4523 GCF_036700845.1 Microcoleus sp. S13_C5 | reverse complement strand
TGCTTGTTTATCCCACCCAACATGATGATGCCTCTAAATTCCCTTGTCAATAGCGTTTGAGATGCGCTTACCCTGACCTGCAAGGGAACATCGCAATTCTCCTTTTCGGAAACTCGTTTTAATATAACCTTAAGTAAGGTGCGCCATCAGCACCCTAGTTTTGGGCGAGCAGGATGCCCGCCCCACAAGAAACGAAACAGCTTTAGGATTAAGTAAGGTGCGCCATCAGCACCCTACCAATTAATCCAATTAGCTTTGGGCTACAGGTTCCTTAGCCAAAAACTTCTCTAATTCCGTCAAAGCATCGGCATCAACCTTAGTCTGCATCGGACAGAATTTAGGCCCGCACATCGAACAAAATTCAGCAGTTTTATAGATATCTGCCGGCAAAGTTTCGTCGTGATATTCCTTTGCCCGTTCTGGATCTAATGACAGCTCAAATTGACGGTTCCAATCGAAATTGTAACGCGCTTTCGAGAGTTCATCATCGCGATCGCGCGCACCCGGACGGCCCCGTGCAATATCTGCAGCGTGAGCCGCGATTTTGTAAGCAATCAGCCCGTTTCGGACATCCTCAGCATTCGGCAATCCTAAGTGTTCCTTCGGTGTCACGTAACACAGCATTGCAGTACCGTACCAACCAGCCATCGCCGCCCCAATTGCTGAGGTAATGTGGTCGTACCCAGGCGCAATATCTGTCACCAACGGCCCCAAAACATAGAAAGGAGCTTCCGAACACTCCTCCATTTGTTTCTTGACATTAAACTCAATTTGATCCATCGGCACGTGGCCGGGGCCTTCCACCATTACCTGCACATCATGTTCCCAAGCTTTGCGAGTTAATTGTCCCAAAGTTTTGAGTTCAGCTAATTGAGCCTCATCCGACGCATCGTGAGTGCAACCGGGGCGCAGAGAATCTCCCAAACTAAACGAAACATCGTATTTTTTGAAGATTTCAATGATGTCGTTAAAGTGAGTGTAGAGAGGATTTTGTTTGTGGTGATGCAGCATCCATCGCGCCAAAATGCCGCCGCCCCGAGAGACAATCCCAGTCAACCGATTTTTGACCAACGGCAAATGCTCGATGAGAATTCCGGCGTGAATTGTTTGGTAATCAACACCTTGTTGAGCGTGTTTGTCAATGATGTGAAGAAAGTCATTGGGGGTCAGACTTTCCATATTACCATGAACGCTTTCTAAAGCTTGGTAAATTGGTACAGTACCGATCGGCACCGGTGAAGCTTTGATAATCGTAGTGCGAATTTCATCCAAATTGCCGCCGCCGGTGGACAAGTCCATCACGGTATCAGCGCCGTATTTTACTGCTAGTTTAAGCTTGTCAACTTCTTCTTCCATATTGGAAGAGTTGGGAGATGCACCGATATTAGCATTGACTTTGCATTTAGACGCAATACCGATCGCCATCGGTTCCAAATTCGGGTGATTGATATTAGCGGGAATAATCATCCGTCCCCGCGCTACTTCGGCGCGGATAAGTTCTGGCGGGAGATTTTCTCGCTTAGCAACAAAGTGCATTTCCTCAGTAATTACACCTTGGCGGGCGTAGTGCATTTGAGATACATTGCTCTGGCCCTGACGCTTAGCGATCCATTCGGTACGCATATTTAATTTCCTTGATAAACAGCTTCCCTCCGCTGGTATTACCCAGACTCAGGTTCTAAGGGTGTTTTCTCAGCCCGGATATTCGGGCACCCCTAGCTAAGCTGTTGATTGTATCACCGATTTCTGTGCGCGACGCCAGCAACTAAGGAAATCTTAATATTGAGAGATAGATGAGGGGAGCGATCGCCCTTTTGGGGCTTCTGATATTTCTGCTGTTTAAAAAGTACGATTTTACCCCATTTAACAATCTAAAAAACAATCACACCTCATCAGGATTAATCCCCATTTCGCGCAATTTTGCTGCTAGGCGATCGGTGCGTTGTTTTTATTTTGAAGTTGTTTCAAGACGATAAAGTTAAAGATATGCCAGGAGATGAAGAACCTGTTGTGAATTTATCTGAGGTTTTGGGTGAAGTTTATCAGGAGGCAGCTTTAGATTTGGCGATCGATTATTCAGTGTAGTCTATACCAGCGCTGAGTGAGGGTGATTTTCAGTGGGTGCGATCGTTGATGGAATCGTATAACAGCTTCTCTATTGTAAAAGCCTTATCTCCTCCAAATAGAACTTATGCAAGAGTCGGATGTCGAATCTTGCATTTCACTGCTACTCAGCTTCCTATCAACTTTCAATCATCGGTTTACACAGCTAAACCGATTAACTTCTTGTCGCTTTGTCAATTAACCGGTTAATTTCATCTGCTACTCGATTGGTCGTAGCATTCCAGTAGTGGGTATGTGCACCTGCTCCTAAACAAAACTCCCGGTATTTACCCTTCTCTGAAATATTATCTTTATCTTCAAGAGAAGAGCTAGGTTTAAATAGTTTCTCTTCCCTAGCCAGTTTCTTTTCGTTAGCCTCGCTCTTGCTTTTTCGCCAGAGATAACGTCCCACATAGTCACCACTGTTATATGTATTGACCCACTGCTCTAACCCCAAATCTTCTGGTTTTGGCTTATCGCCAAGCCCATTTTCATCGTAGTCGTTATGTCCATTTTTATCGGGCTCGTTATAATTTATCACCCACTCGTAAAGATGAGGAAAACCAACACTGTACAGTTGACGCAGGGGATTGCCCATCGAGACAAAGTAGACAGGAAGTTTCTCTGCGGAGTCACAAGAGAATAGCCGGTCTAAACCTTGAGATTTTTCGCATTGAATAAACCGAAGTAAATCTGCTGTAATCACCGCTCCTTGGCTATGTGCCACAAGGATAAGTGCATCGTATTTAGGTTGATTTTGCGAATCTGTCTCCTTACACAGATAACGCAATAACGAGTAATAGCGAGAAAAGATGCGAGCACGTGGATTATCCTTCTTCGGGTGCAGCCGTAGGTAGTTGTCTACATCCAAAATGACATCTATAACCTTTCCTATCCCCAAAGAAAGCTGTTGGAGCCTCCTACCAAGCACCCAAATGCTAGTAGCAGAAGCGGTTAGGATTACAGGAAGAGACTTTGGTAACCTTTCTATGATGGATCTATAGAGAGGAATATTTTCAGCAATCAATGGGTTTTTGATACGGATTAGGATGAAGTAGGCGATGACCAAAACAATAAAAAGTGCAGATATCGCCGGTAGAAAAGAATGCACTGTTCTATACCCGTTGTTTAGCCATATTCCAAACTTAAGCGACAACTTTTCATCGGAGTTAGGCTTGTCTGTTTGAGATGTTAAGTCAGGCGGTTGAACTTCTGCGTTAGACTTGTCTGTTTGAGATGTTAAGTCAGGCGGTTGAAATTCTGCCCAGACCGAGGGCAAAAACGACCATGCCATTAGCAGGAGTACAATTACAATCGAACATATAGCAATGCCAAGGACCGGATCGACAATGAGTTCATTAATAAAATCAGATGGGGTATCGTAGGTGTCTTTAAGTGACAACCAATTTCTGAACCAGTCAGTTGGACGATACGGATAGTCTTTTGACAGTAGTGATGCTGGACAATAACCATAGTCTTTTGGCGCTGGACAATAACCATAGTCTTTTGGCAGTAGTGATTTACCAACTTGGGCAAGGACAGCCCAGAGCGTTAGGGTGACCGAACTAAACGAAACGCTAGGAATCCAAAGTGAAACAATGGCTGTCCAGCTTGCACGTTTGGCGCGTTCTTTTGCTTGAGCAGTCAGCCCCCGTTGGGCAAACCATCCCCAAATTAGTACAACGAAGTAGAGGCAAAAAAATAATATCCACGACACGACCAAAAGGAAATAAATCACTTCAATCAGCTTTAAGCTGACTTTTAGAATTCCCACAGGTAAATTTTCGACTTTAAAAACTAAATTCCACAAGGCGAAACCTGCCAAGGGTAATCCTGAGAAGATCGCAACCCTATCCGCACCAGGACGGTACTCAGAATATTTCTTAATGACTAGTGCAGTTAAGAGAGATAACAGCAAGAGCCATTCAAACGCCAAAAGTTTATAGCTGCTAAATTCCTTGAACCAGCTAGACATTATAAATGCCAATGCCACTATCCCAGACCAAAATAGCCCAGGTAAGGGTAGTTTCATAGCCTTGTTCCAAAATACACACCCCAGGAGGAAAATTCCCAAAAGGCTAAGGATGACGGATGCCAAATAGGATGAGTAAGAATCTGGAATATTACCCACTAGATTGAGGAAGGCAGCTACCAGTAGAAAGAGATTCAATAAGGGAATCGGAATGGAGAGTATTCTTCCTGCCCAACCATGTAAGCTGGCATAACACCTCCACCTGAATTTCTCCGGATGTTCTAGTGCTGCCATGTCGAGCGTATGTCGTCCCAAAGCGCTCAAATGAAAGAGAATCTGATAAAACTCGCTCAACACTTGGAAGAAACCTCTGGGAGCATGTCACTTCTGTAGTGAGTAATGATACTCATGCAGGTCTTCGCTGATTACCAATTAAGCCGTTCAAGTA
>NZ_JAUBPR010000038.1:0-51402 GCF_036700845.1 Microcoleus sp. S13_C5 | reverse complement strand
GCTGCAATGAATGATGAATACATGATGCTTCTTCTCAAATCCTTTTGTCAAGGCTGATTGAGATGCTCTTACCCTGGTAGAATAAGGTTTAATCTAGCCTCTCTCAAACGTTATACTTTGCAAGTAATTTGCTTAGAAAATGCCAGAGTTTTTGTTCATTGCTTAATCCCACTACACGAGATATTGCTGGTAGTATTTTACGCTTAATCTCAGAAAATCCCCACATAAAAGTAATTAAACGCCTCACAAATTCTCACTTCGGGGAATAGTGTTCTGTATGCTCTGTATAATTCACAGTAATCGTCAATCGTCAACAAATTTTATGGTTACGGCCGGTTCTCCGAGCTTAAACATATTCGTAAATGGTTTACGGCACTTTCTCTTTTTATCTCATGAAAGTGATGAAAGAGCGTTACTTTCTGTTTTTATTATCTCATGAAAGTGATAAGAGATCGTTACCTTAGAGTCGCCGAATTTCCCTAAGTCCTTTCATGCAGAAGCGAACATTAAGTAAATATAATATTTAGAGAATGTCGTGCAGCTAAGTAACTCTTCTCGTTACTATCGTTGACCCCAGACTACGCTATCAGCTCATGTTTTTAAGGCGAAGTGTTTAAAAAAATAATCAGCAATAAAACCCTATAAACTCATGTTCATGCGTACTACGGCTCTCACTCCAATAGAACTCACGACTGCGATCGTCCGGGAGCCCTTGGTGGTTTCGCCCGATACGACGGTGATGGATACGATCGCCCAAATGAGTGGCGTACGATCGCTCTGCAACACCGCTAGAACGGCGGATGGTCAACTCGACGACCTCCACCTAGAGGCGCGATCGAGCTGCGTGTTTGTAGTGGAAAACGAGCAATTGGTCGGCGTACTGACCGAGCGAGACGTGGTGCGGCTGAGTGCCCAGCAGCGTTCCTTGGAGAATTTGGCGCTCCGGGAGGTGATGACACATCCAGTCGTCACCCTCCGCGAGTCCGCCTTCACCGATTTATTTTTGGCGATTAATCTGCTCCAGCAGCAGCAGATTCGCCATTTGCCCATCGTGGACGAACTCGATCGCCTAGTGGGCTTAGTGACTAACGAAAGTCTGCGCCACGCCTCTCGACCGATCGACCTGCTGCGGTTGCGTATGGTAGCAGAAGTGATGACCCGCGAAGTGATTTGTGCTGCGCCAGATTGTTCCCTACTGGCGATTGCCCAACTTATGGCAGAGCATCGCGTCAGTTGCGTGATGATTGTGCACTTGAGCGGAATCTCTACTGAACCGCTACAAATTCCAGTGGGGATTCTCACCGAGCGGGATATTGTGCAATTTCAGACATTGGGCTTGAACCTGGAAACCTGTCTAGCTGAGGCGGTAATGAGTACGCCGATTTTTAACGTCAAGCCAGAGGAGTCGCTCTGGACTGTGCAGCAGATCATGGAGCAGCGATCAATCCGTCGGTTGGCGGTGACGGGGGAGCTAGGAGAACTATTAGGCATCGTCACCCAGACCAGTTTGCTGCAAGCCCTCAACCCGCTGGAGCTATACAAACTGGTCCAGAAGTGGGAAGAGAAAGTGGTGCGCCTAGAGGCGGAAAAGGTGGCGCTGCTGGCAAATCGCAACCTTGAGCTCGAGCAGCAGGTGGAAGCTCGGACAGCCGCCCTCCAAGCAAAGGCCGATCGAGAGCAACTTCTCAATACCATTGCCGAGCAGATCCGCTCGTCCCTGAATTTGTCAGATATTCTGCATACTACAGTGCAGGAAATTCACTCGCTTCTGGGGTGCGATCGCGTCATCATTTACCAGTTTGGGCCTGACTTTAGCGGCACCGTGATTGCGGAAGCGATTACCGACACTGGGCGATCGGTGCTTCATAGGGAAGCCCACGATCCTTGCATGAGCCCAGAATGGCTTGAACCCTATCGCCAGGGCAGAATTCGCGTCATCAACGACATCTACGGCGAAGAAATGACCCTGTGCCATCAGGAAATGTTAGTGGGGTTTGATATTCGCGCCAAGCTGATGGTGCCGATCGTGATTGAGGAACAACTGCGCGGATTAATGATCGCCAGTTATCGAGCCACTGCACACTCTTGGACGACTGACGAGATCGAACTCCTGCGACAAGTTTCTCTACAGGTGGCGATCGCCCTTGGGCAATCCATGATCCAGCAAAAATTGCAGAATGAACTGGTAAAACGACAGCGGATCGAAGCCACCCTGTTCGAGAGCGAACAACGCTACGCCGCCCTTGCCGCTGCTGCTCCGGTGGGGATTTTTCGCACCGATGCGGAGGGGCTATGCACCTATGTCAACGATCGCTACTTTCAGCTCAGCGGACTCAGACCAGGAGCCACTATCGCACAGGGATGGCAACAAGGAGTGCACCCCGACGATCGCGATTGGCTCATCGCCCAATGGGAGCAATTCATCCAAGGTAACGACTCTTTTGAACTCGAATATCGCTTTCAACGTCCCGACGGTGGGGTAACGTGGGTTTATGGGCAAGGCGTCGCCGAACTCGATGCCAATGGACATCGGAGCGGCTATATAGGCACCATTACTGACATTAGCGATCGCAAACGAACTGAAGCCCGCCTGCAAGAAAGCGAAGAACGCTACGTCAGCCTAGTGGAAGCCGTACCAGTGGGGATTTTCCGCGCTGATGCTGCGGGCAAGTGCATCTATGTTAACGATTGGTGGTGTCTGATCAGCGGACTCACCCCAAAAACCGCCATCGGGGAAGGATGGCAACAAGGGCTACACCCCGACGATCGCGATTGGGTCATCGCCGAATGGGAGCAATCTATCCAAGAAAGTGGCTCTTTCCAACTCGAATATCGCTTTCAACATCCCGACGGTGCTGTGGTTTGGGTATATGGGCAGTCCGTTCCCGAACTGGATGCAGACGGGCAAGTAGTCGGGTATGTAGGAACTACTACAGACATTAACGATGGCAAACTTGCCGAACAACAACTCCAGGAACTCAACCAACAGCTAGAAGCAAAAGTCGAAGAACGCACCCAAGAGCTTTGGCAAGTCAACAGCCTGCAACGCGCCATCCTCAATGGTACTGATTACTCCATCATCTCCACTGACCCAACTGGCATCATCCAGACCTTTAATGCTGGAGCCGAAAAAATGCTGGGTTACAGTGCTCAAGAAATCATCGGCAAAGCCTCCCCCGCACTCTTCCACGATGCAAATGAGGTAATGAACCGGGCAGCATCACTATCTGCGGAACTAGGGCAAAATATTCCCCCCGGCTTTGAGGTTCTTGTTGCCAAAGCACGCCAAGGTATTGTCAGCGAAGAAGAGTGGACCTATATCCGCAAAGATGGTTGTCGATTTCCTATGTCGCTATCCATCAGCACCCTCAAGGATGTCAATCAGCAAATTATCGGCTTTTTAGGCATCGCCCAAGATATTAGCGATCGCAAACGTGCAGAAGTGGAACTACAGAAAGTATCGGATCGCCTAGCTTTGTCTCTCAAATCAGGGGCGATCGCTTGTTGGGACTTCGATCTTGTACAGAACACCGTCTTTTGGGATGAGCGGATGTACGAACTGTACGGTGTCACAAAACAATCTGATTCCCCTGTGCTTTACGACATTTGGGCAAACGCGCTACATCCCGATGACCGCATCGCCACCGAAACATTGGTTCAGCAAGCCATCTTAGGACAGACAGAAGTTGATACCGAGTTTCGAGTGTTACATCCAGATGGCAGCCTCCACTTTATTAAAGCCAATGGAGTGGTGGTGCCAGATGCTCAAGGTAATCCCCAGAGCATGATTGGGATCAACTTTGATATTAGTGCTCGCAAACAAGCTGAACTAGAACGACAGCAGTTAATTCAAGAATTATCA
Source organism: Microcoleus sp. S13_C5 (assembly GCF_036700845.1). NCBI lineage: Bacteria > Bacillati > Cyanobacteriota > Cyanophyceae > Oscillatoriales > Microcoleaceae > Microcoleus > Microcoleus sp. S13_C5. The sequence continues at coordinate 47,540 of NZ_JAUBPR010000038.1, read as the reverse complement.
GCCTTTAAACAGGCCTTGGATCAGTCTGCCATTGTGGTCATCACCGATCGCGAAGGGGTGATATCCTACGTCAACGATCGCTTCTGTGTAGTCTCTGGCTACTCCCGCGATCAACTGATCGGACAAACCCATCGCATTGTCAACTCTGGCTATCATCCCCCTGCTTTTTTCCAAGACTTGTGGCGCACCATTAACAGCAGTCAGATTTGGCGGGGTGAAATTTGCAATCGGGCAAAAAACGGTAGCCTGTACTGGGTCGCCACCACCATCGTCCCCTTTTTGGACGAACAAGGCCGACCTTTTCAGTATCTAGCCATTCGCTTCGACATTACCGATCGCAAGTTGGCCGAAGCAACGCTTCAGCAGGAAAATACTTTCCGTCAACAAATTGTAGAAAACATGGCAGAAGGGCTGTGCGTTTTCCATGAAGTTGAGGAGTTTCCCTTTGTCGGCTTCACAGTCTGGAATCAGCAAATGCAAACGATTACGGGTTACACCTTAGAAGAAATTAACCGTCTGGGGTGGTATCAAACCTTGTACCCGAATCTAGAAGATCGAGAACAGGCGATCGCCAACTGTAAACAGATGCAGCCGATCACTGTGGAAAGGGAAATCCAGCGTCAAGATGGACAGCGGCGCACTATCTCCATTTCCACCTCTATCCTATCGGCTGATGATGGACATCTCTATGCGCTGGCCCTGATCCAAGACATTACCCATCGCCAACAGACAGAGCGAGAAAATCGCCTGTTGAAAGAACGTCTCGAATTTCTTCTGGCATCCAGTCCCGCGATGATCTATAGCTCTAAGCCCTATCGCGACTATGAGTCAACCTTCATCAGCAAAAATATCGAAGCCATTTTGGGCTACAAGCCAGAAGAAGTTGTATCGACCCCCAGCTTCTGGATTAACCATCTTCACCCAGAAGATGCCCCTAGAGTTTTGGCAGATCTATCGGCTCTCTTTGAGTACGACACTCATCAGCATGAATATCGATTTTTGCATCGCGATGGTTACTACGTTTGGATACGGGATGGAATGCGCCTAGTGCGAGATGAACAAGGTCGCCCAACCGAGATTGTTGGCTATTGTGCCGATATTAGCGATATCAAACAAACCCAAGAAACCCTAAAAATACAACTGGCGGCAATTGAGGCGGCGATCGAGGGCATTGCGATTCTCCAAGGAGATACCTACCTCTATTTGAATCAAGCCCATCTAGAATTGTTTGGCTACGAACATCCCCAAGAACTGCTGGGCAAAACTTGGCAACTTTTGTATTCCCAACACGAGTTAGAACGGTTTGATCAGGAACTCTTTCCGGTGCTGAGGCGCTATCACGCTTGGGAGGGAGAGGCGATTGCCCTCCGCAAAGATGGCTCTACCTTTGCCCAAGGGCTGTCCCTCACCCTCACAGACGATGGATTATTGATTTGTGTATGCCGGGATATCAGCGATCGCAAACAGATCGAAGCGGCATTAGCAGAGAGTGAAGCTAAATTCCGGCGGCTGGTAGAAGGGGCTAATGATTTGATCTGGTCATGTGAACCCGATGGCATACTCACTTATTTGTCACCGCAATTCAAGACGATGTTTGGCTGGGAGGAGAGTGCATGGATTGGTAAGTCGTTTATATATCTGGTGCATCCAGACGATCGCTCTTTGGTGGTTACTGGTTATCGGGAGAATATCAAATTTGGTAAAAAGTCAAGTGATTATGAGTTCCGACACCGCCACCGAGATGGCAATTATGTCTGGGTGAGAAGCAGCGCCACACCCGTTATAAATGCAGAAGGGGAATTGATTAGCATCCAGGGAATTTTATCGGATATCAGCGATCGCAAACAAGCTGAGCTCGCCAGGGAAAGCAGTGAAATGCGCTTCCGCCGGGTGTTTGATTCCAGTGTGAGCGGCATGATGTTTGCCGATTTTCAGGGGAACATTACCGATGCCAACGATCGCTTCTTACAGATGGTTGGCTACACTAGGGAGGAACTAAATGCTGGGATGATTCATTGGGATGCCATGACCCCCCCCGAATATCTCCCCGCTGATTTTTCAGCGCTCGAGCGCCTGACACAGGATGGCGAGATCGAGTCCTTGGAAAAGGAATACTACCGTAAGGATGGCAGCCGGATTGCTGTCCTGCTCGGAGCCGCACTTCTTCCAGGCTCAGAGGATCAAACTATTTGTGTATTAGTAGACATCACAGATCGCAAACAAGCCCAGAAGGCTTTGCAGGAATCTCAGCAGTTTCTGCAAACGGTACTCGATACCATCCCGCTCTCCGTATTTTGGAAGAATCGAGAGTCTGTTTTTTTAGGATGCAATCAGCAGTTTGCCAAAACTCTAGGCTTGCCCTCTACGATCGAAAGTATAGGTAAAAGAGATTTAGATATTTGCCAGGAAGAAGTCGAGGCGAACGATTATTGTGCGATGGATCGGCGGTTAATGGAAACGGGTGAACCTATCTTAGGGCTCGAAGAAACGCTAACCCTACCCAATGGTAAACCAATATTTATCGAAACCCACAAGGCTCCCCTGCGAGACTGCTCAGGTAATATTATTGGTCTGGTAGGCACGTTTCAGGATATCACCCATCGCAAAGAAGCCGAACTGAGATTGCAACAACAAGCAAAACAGGAACGTTTGCTGGGAGCAATTACTAAACGGATGCGATCATCTCTGAATCTTGACGAGATTCTCAATAGCACTGTTGAGGAAATCCATCAGCTCTTGCAATCAGACCGAACGCTCGTTTATCGGGTTTTTCCTGAAGGGACGGGGGCTGCCATTGCTGAATCTGTTTCGCCAAATAGGCTTAAGCTCCTAGATATCCTATTCCCAGAAGAGGTTTTCCCCGAAGAGAACTACGATCGCTATATCCAAGGAAGAGTTTATGCCCTCAACGATAGCGAAGATGAAAACGAGTCAATCGTACCTTGCTTAGTCGAATTTCTCGCAGACATCCAGGTTAGAGCCAAACTCGTAGTTCCAATTATTCAGAATCAAACCCTCTGGGGGTTGCTGATTGTTCATCAATGCGATCGTCCGCGCCAATGGCAAGACGGGGAAATCAATTTACTTAAACAAATTGCTAACCAATTAGCGATCGCAATTCAGCAATCTTACCTCTACGAACAGGTACAATCGGAACTGGCTATCCGCAAGCAAACAGAAAATGCGATCGCTTTACAACTGCAACGGCAGCGAACTTTGGGATTCATCGCCCAGCAAATTCGCGAATCGTTGGATATTAATCAAATTTTGGCGACTGTGACACAGCAAGTCAAAGAAATCTTGCAAGGCGATCGGATTATCGTGTTCCGGCTATTTGGGGATGGCAGAAGTCAAATTGTTGAAGAAGCTGTGTCTAGCGAGTTCCCCGCGCTCAAAGACCATCACTGGGAGGACGAACGGTGGTCGCAAGAAATCCTCAACCGGTACTGGCAGGGCAAGCCCCGCATCGTCCCCGATGTAATGACCGATATCTGGACTGATTGCTTGGTGGAATACGCAAGCGCTGGTCAAGTCCAGTCCAAAATCGTTGCACCTATCCTGCAAGAAGTCCGAAGCAGCGAAAGCCATAGATGGATTGCCCCAGGGCAAACCAAGAAGCTCTGGGGGGTTTTAGTCGTCCATGCCTGTCGAGAACAACGAATATGGCAAGAGTCTGAAGCGCAACTCCTGCAACAAATTGCCAACCAGTTGGCGATCGCAATTCAACAAGCTAGCCTATTTGAGCAGTTGCAGCAAGAACTCACCGAACGACAACAAGCCCAGCAGCAGCTCACCGAGCGCAACCAACAACTGGGAGTCTCTAACGAAGAACTCGCCCGTGCTACCCGTCTCAAAGACGAATTCCTCGCCAACATGAGCCACGAACTCCGCACGCCTCTTAACGCCATCCTGGGCATGAGCGAGGGGCTACAAGAGCAAGTCTTTGGCATCGTCAACGAACAACAAATCAAAGCTTTACAGACCATCGATCGCAGTAGCTCTCACTTGCTAGAGCTAATCAACGACATTTTGGATGTCGCCAAAATTGAATCTGGCCAAATGGAACTCGATTGCACCCCAGTTTCAATCAATCATCTCTGTCAATCAAGTATGGCATTTATCAAACAACAAGCCCTACAAAAACGCATCCAGCTAGAGATTCAAATGCCACTCAATCTGCCCGACTTATTAATTGATGAACGGCGTATGCGCCAAGTCTTGATCAACCTGCTCAATAACGCTGTCAAATTCACTCCTAACGGAGGACGCATAACCCTAGAAGTCAGCCGTCAACAGCGCCCTGCCGACCAAGATTCTGCCGATTCCCCACCCCATTTTTTGGTCAAAGAGACCCTGCGAATTGCCGTCATCGATACAGGTATTGGTATTGCCCCAAAACATATCAATAAACTGTTTCAGCCCTTTATCCAAATCGATGGCGCGCTGAATCGTCAATACACAGGCACTGGCTTGGGGCTTGCCCTGGTGAAACGCATTGTCGAACTCCACGGCGGGGAGGTGGGGCTCACCAGCACTGTGGGTGTAGGAAGTTGCTTCACGATCGACCTTCCCTGCGCTGCTTGTGGGCCATCCTCTGTTTACCTGGAATCCCAAACAGAGTCCCGCATCGAACCCAGCCAGCCCGAACAGGGAGGCTCTCCCTTAATCTTGCTGGCGGAAGACAACGAAGCTAATATCACTACGATTTCGAGCTACCTGAGAGCTAAAGGCTATCGCATTCTCTTGGCTAAGAATGGAGAGGAGGCGATCGCCCTGGCGCAGTCTGAAAACCCCAATCTAATTTTGATGGATATTCAAATGCCTGGTATGGATGGTCTAGAAGCTATGCAGCGTATTCGCTGCGATCCAAACTTAGTTGATCTGCCAATCATTGCCCTAACTGCCTTAGCCATGACGGCCGATCGCGATCGTTGCCTTGCCGCCGGAGCCAATGATTACCTCACCAAACCCGTCAAGCTGAAGCAATTGGCAAGCACTATTCAACAACTTTTAGCTTCTAAGTAAAGATAACCCGTGAACAGACCATCCGTTTTAATCATTGACGACGATCCCAATAATTTTGATGTAATTGAAACGCTCTTGAGCGAGCAAGACTATCAATTGCATTACGCTGCCAGCGGGCAAGAAGCGATCGCATCCCTCGACATATTTGAGCCTGATCTTATTTTGCTGGATGTGATGATGCCAGGAATAGATGGCATCGAAGTTTGTCGGCAAATCAAAGCCATGCCAAAATGGCAAGCCGTTCCCATCATGATGGTGACAGCATTAAACTCAAAATCTGACCTTGCCCATTGTCTAACTGCCGGCGCTGACGACTTCATTAGTAAACCTGTAAATGCTATTGAACTACGTGCCAGAGTTCACTGTATGCTGCGAATTAAGCACCAATATGACGACCTGCAAAGCTTACTCAAATTGCGGGAAGATATGGTTAAAATGGTAGTCCACGATTTACGCAATCCCCTGGCTGGTATCTTGCTTGGCTTGGAACTCCTAAAAAGCGTAGAGTATCCTAGAGAAAAACTACAAACCCAACTGACTCGACTTTACTCTTCTGCACAAGCAATACAGCTATTAATTGATGATTTATTGCAAATTGCTTTACTAGAATCCGGTAAAAGCCGTCTCAATTACACAGAGATTTATCTGTGCGATCTCGTAAAGTCTGCCATATCAAACTTTGAAGCTATCGCTGCTAAAAAAAATCAGTCGCTGGTCGCTCAATTACCAGAAAAAACCAGTAGGAAAGTCTCGGTTGATGCCACCATGATACATCGAACGCTGGATAATCTCCTCTCGAATGCCATTAAGTTTTCCCCACCCAATAGTCAAATCATACTGAATGTAGAATTACCCACATCGGGCAACGCCAAAATCCAGGTTATAGACTCTGGGCCGGGTGTTCCTGATACATTGCGGCACAAGATTTTTGAGAAATACGAGATTGGAAATCTGATGTTGGATGTCTCTCAAATAGGCTTGGGTTTAGCTTTCTGCAAAATGGTCGTTGAGGCACATGGGGGTGACATTTCTGTAAGAAGTAATCAACCACAAGGAGCCATTTTTGAAATCAGTTTGGCCGCCTAGCTGATGGCTATCACGTGAAGTCATAAAACTTTTTACATTGTTGAACGGGTGGCAATTATGTCTCAATTCTCTATCTTAATTGTTGATGACGAGCCGGATAACTTTGATGTGATTGAAACCCTGTTATCAGAGCAGGATTACCAATTGCATTACGCTGCCAGCGGGCAAGAGGCGATCGCATCCCTCGACCTATTTGATCCGGATCTTATTTTGCTGGATGTGATGATGCCGGGAATAGACGGCATCGAGATTTGTCGGCAAATCAAAGCCATGTCAAAATGGCAAGCCGTTCCCATCATTATGGTGACAGCATTAAGCTCAAAATCAGATCTTGCCAACTGTCTAACTGCCGGAGCCGACGACTTCATCAGTAAACCTGTAAATGCTATTGAACTGCGTGCTCGCGTGCATTCAATGCTCAGAATCAAACAACAGTATGATAATATCCAGAACTTATACCACATCCAAGAAAATACCATCAATCTCTTGGACAGCACCCTCAATGAGCTGCGTGGTAACTTAGCTTCTACTCTATCCCACGAACTGAATACGCCCCTCAATGGCATCTTAGGCACGATCGCGTGGCTCAAGGACGAGCTCGAAGACATGGAGATCGCCCAAATCCGTGAGATATTAGGCTGGGCACATGAATCTGCCCGTCGCCTAGAAACATTAACGAAAAAATTCCTGATTTATTTAGGATTAGAACTATCCGCAAGTCAACAGCACAAGATCGAATCTGCGCGGACTGAATTTTCTGCTTCCGCCATTGAAGCCGAGTTGAAATACCAGGCTCAGAAGGTCAATCGTAGCAACGATCTGTTGTTCACTCTTGAGGAAGCAGAAATCGCTCTATCAGAGCGATATCTATCAAGGCTGCTCTATGAATTAATTGATAATGCACTGAAATTCTCGCCACCAGAGACAACTATTAAAGTTAGTAGTCAAGTCGTAGGGGAGATGCTGCATTTATCTGTACAAGACTCGGGGCAGGGCATGACAGAAGAGCAAATTGCTAAAATTGGTGCCTTCATGCAGTTTGATCGCAAGAAGTATGAGCAACAGGGTACTGGTATCGGCTTAAAAATTGTCCAGAAAATAGTCGAACTAGCAGGAGGAGAGTTCTCAATTACCAGTATCTATCCAAAGGAAACAACGGTACATCTCACTCTGCCGATTGTCCGCAATTAGCATGAGTTTTTCTATCAAGTTCGGTGGTATCGTTATGGAGATTGAGAAGGAATAAATTTCTTTGCAGGGGAGCGGCAACAGATCAAAAAAGATGAACTAGCAGGATAAATATTTGACTCCTAATTAGAGCTTGCTTCTGCGCTAATTCATGGAATAGAAGCTAAAGAAAAAACCGTACACAACCTATTAAATTTAACTCGAATCACCCTACTTAATCTTTTGTTACATACTGGCGAATTTTCCCACCGACTTACTTAGTTCTCGTGTAAGCTACAATTGCAGACTCCGGCGCGATCGCACTCCATCTGCACCCGCTACCACTAAAACCCTGCAAATCGCGCCCGCAGTGCGACAGAATCGGGATTTGCGGGCTCGCGCAGTACGATCTGGCGCTTCGCCATTTTAGATTTTAGATTTTAGATTTTAGATGTGCAATGACTGAGGACTATCGGGGTAATGTAAAAATCAAAGCATAACCCTTTTATTTGCCACTCCCCTCATGCCTTTGCCGCGCCTGTTAACCTTAATTGCTGCTTTCTGCCTCACCCTGGGGCTGATTATTGGGCTGGTGAGTTCCTTAACAGGGCTTTACAGTCAAGTTGCGTGGTCTGCCTCTCCGCTGCTTGCTAATTTGCTGATTTTCCTGATAATTGTACTTTTGGGAACCCTAATTTTTGCGCTGGTTTACTATTTTAGGCTGCTGCAACGCCCCCAGAAAGTTAAGGGAAAACGGCCGATTACTCCGAAGATTCCTGTTGTCAAAAGTGAAGCAGCTTCGGAAAATCTCAAAGCAATTCGGCAACAAGTCGATCGCATTCAAGATGAAGTAGCGCGGCAAGCTTTGCTGTTGAGAGCTCGCGAAATTGAAGCTAGCATGGCTCGGGGCAGCGTTCGAGTAGTGGTTTTCGGCACCGGTTCTGCGGGCAAAACTTCCGCTGTGAATGCGCTGGTGGGGCGGATGGCGGGACAGGTGGGCGCGCCGATGGGAACTACCGAAGTTGGGGAAACTTACACTCTGAAATTGAAAGGAATCGATCGAGAATTAGCAATTACTGATACCCCAGGTATCTTGGAAGCGGGAGTTGCGGGGACTTACAGAGAAGAATTGGCGAGGCAGTTGGCGGCGAGGGCAGATTTGATCTTATTTGTGTTGGACGGCGATTTGCGAAAATCCGAGTACGAACCGCTGCGGACTTTGGCGGAAATTGGCAAAAGGTCGATCGTGGTTTTTAATAAAGTTGACCTTTATCCCGACACCGACCGAGATGAAATTCTCGATCGACTGCGGCAGCGAGTCAAGGGTTTTGTATCAGCAATGGATGTAGTAGCCATTAGCGCCAATCCGCAAAAAGTTGTACTAGAAGACGGCACAATTTTTCAGCCAGACCAGGATATTATGCCATTAATTCGGCGCGTCGCTGCGATTTTGCGAGCCGAAGGCGAAGACTTAATTGCGGACAATATTTTGCTGCAATCTCAGCACTTGGGAGACCAAGCACGCAAGTTAATTGACGCTCAAAGGAGGCGGCAAGCTGATAAAGCAGTAGAGCGATTTCAGTGGATCGGAGCCGGAGTAATTGCTGTCACGCCTTTGCCGGTTGTGGATTTACTGGCAACAGCAGCAGTTAACGCTCAAATGGTAGTAGAAATTGCCAAGATTTACGGCTGCGAATTAAATATCGATCGCGCCAAAGAATTAGCATTGTCTCTAGCAAAAACCCTAGCAAGTTTGGGAATAGTTGAAGGTGTAATTCAAGTAGTGTCAAGGGCGTTGCAGCTAAGCGTAGCCGGGTTTGTACTGGGCAAAGCAATTCAAGCAGTCAGCGCCGCTTATTTAACCAGAATTGCTGGTAAAAGTTTTATTGAATATTTTCGCCACGACCAAGATTGGGGCGATGGTGGCATCACCGAAGTTGTGCAAAGGCAGTTTCAGTTAAATCGGAAGGACGAGTTTGTAAAAGCATTTGTCAAAGATGCGATCGCCCGCGTTGTCGAACCTCTGAACATTTATCAGCAGGAATCGGAACCCGAATTAGAAATGTCAGCGGAATTGGAACCAGAAATAGAACCAGAACCCTTGTATCAGCCTCCGCAACAAGACGATTGGGAAACTTACAGCAACAAACGAAACGATGAGTGGTAATTAGTAATATCAAATCCGGCTTAAATATCCGCCTAGTTTCTTAGTCCCCCTCTGCTGGGACGAAAGTTGGTCTAGGGTGGGTTTCAACCGCCGAACGATCGAGGCGTAATAAACTAATTTCGCCCCACCAACAAATAAGCCATCATTTCTCCTTTACCTTTAATCTCAACAGCACCGCGCTTTTTAAACAAAAATTTATCTTTTAAACGATCATAAACCTCAGCAGTCACCTGAATTTCCCCCGGAATACCGCTTGATTCCATCCGCTGAGCAACATTTACTGTATCCCCCCACAAATCGTAACTAAATTTAGTTAAACCAATGACTCCCGCCACCACCCCACCACTATTTATCCCAATGCGGAGACTAAAGTTGTGATTGTTTTCGACATTGAAGCTAGCGACAGCAGCTTGCATATCTAGTGCCATTTGGGCGATCGCAAAAGCGTGATTTTCCTGGGGTTCGGGCAAACCGCCGACTACCATGTAAGCGTCACCCATAGTTTTGATTTTCTCCAAACCGTGCCGTAACGATAACTCGTCAAATAGACTAAAAATTTGATTCAGAACTTTCACCGTTTCTGCCGCACTTTTTTGAGAGGCAAAATTCGTAAATCCCACCAAATCGGCGAATAAAACGCTGACCTCCGAAAAGCTGTCAGCAATTATGCTTTGCCCCTCCTGCAAGCGCTCTGCAATCGCTTTCGGCAAAATATTTAATAGCAATTCTTCAATTTTTTCTTTCTGAGACTTGGTTTTTTCCAACAGCAACCGCGTTTCCCTTTCTGCCTGTTCCCGATAGGCGATTTCCTGCTGCAACATCAGATTTTTATCCCTCAGTTGCAATTCTAGTTCCCGCAGCCGCAATTGATTTTCTACCCTAGCGATCACCTCTACGGTTTGAAAAGGTTTAGTAATGTAGTCCGCCCCGCCAGCATTAAAGGCTTTCACCTTCTCAGAAGCTTGTACCACAGCACTCAGAAAAATAATGGGAATGCCACGAGTGCTAGCGCTCGCTTTCAATCGACTGCAAACTTCATAGCCATCCATATCGGGCATCATAATATCCAGCAAAATCAAGTCAGGCTGAGCCAAATCCACAGAATCGAGTGCCTGTTGACCGCTAGATGCAGCTTCTACTTTATAGCCTTTCCTGGATAAGATCAGCTCCAGTAACAATAAATTGTTAAGACTGTCGTCCACAATTAAAATACTGCCTCTTAATTTTTCTGAAGATGGTTGAGTCATCGGCTTGCTACGGGCTTAGTTAAACTTAATAAACTTAAGATTTGTTGAAATTTATAAATTACGCACGGGTGTGTCCAAACCTATTTTTTTTCACTGAAAGACGCATTGCCGAAGACAAGCAAGAGGAAAAAAAACAGGTTTGTGAGGGCATGATTGGCTCCTGAACTCAAATTTATTATACTAATTTGTCAAAACAGCGAAAGCTGGGGCTAAATTTCATATTGCGGATAAATTCGATCGGCCTGGGCGTCGATTGATTGACTGGCGAATTGATTCACTGCTTGCGGCCGGTTTTAAAACAAAAAATATCCCACGAACCCCACTGCTGCAATTTGCACTACAAAAGACAAAAGAGACTACCCGGATACTTTGCAGGGGTAATTTTAGCGAAATTCTGACAATAGCTGGATTCAAAAGTACGATCGACATCGTGGGCGGTAAGAAATGGGCGTGATTTTTTTATCAGATGCTCCCTGAGTCTCCGGTGCCGCATTATATTAAGAAATATAACAAGAATTTTACAGATTGGGGAGACTCCAAGGGGGAGCAAGTCAAACCGAGCGATCGGATCGAACACAATTTTGATAAGATTTAAGATTGACAACAAAATTTGCTATTGTGCGTCCGGGTAAAAACAATGAGCGATCGACCAATTATTCTCGGTATTGTCGGAGACAGCGCAGCGGGCAAAACCACCCTGACGCGGGGAATTGCCCAAGTATTAGGGCCAGAAAATGTCACTGTGATTTGCACTGACGACTATCATCGCTACGACAGAAAGCAGCGGGCCGAAATCGGAATCACAGCATTGCATCCCGACTGCAATCACCTCGACATCATGCAGCAGCATCTCAGCCTGCTGCGTACCGGACAAGCAATTCTCAAACCCATCTACAACCACACCACAGGTACATTCGACCCGCCGGAATACATCAAGCCCAGCAAATTTGTAATAGTTGAAGGTTTGCTGGGTTACGCAACTCGAACAATCCGCGATTCTTACGACGTAAAAGTGTATCTTGCTCCTCCCGAAGAGTTGCGAACTCAGTGGAAAGTTAAGCGCGATATCATGAAGCGCGGTTATACTGAAGAACAGGTGCTTGCAGAAATAAAAAAACGGGAACCGGACTCTGAAGACTTCATTCGTCCGCAGCGCAAATCGGCCGACGTTGTAGTTAGTTTTTACCCGCCAGAAGCGGACAATGAATCGAATTTGAGCGTCCGTTTAGTGCTGAGGCCGACAATTCCTCACCCTGATTTTACTGAAATTTTAGGTCGAGGCAGCGAGAGTTTTAAACCTGCAATTCGCTTGGGACTCGATCGCGATATGGGCAAACCTGTTGACGTTTTAGAAGTAGACTCCCACGCTACCAGCGAGCAAGTAAACGAACTAGAAAAGATTTTGTGCAGCGAGTTGCCACACCTGCGGGGATTTTGCACCGCCCAAGGCAACCCGGAAATTGGCAAACTGATCGGCACAACTGGCGAAGTTTTGCAAAGTTACCCGCTAGCTTTGACGCAGTTGCTAGTTGCATATCACATGATGAAAGCAATTCATGTGTATTAGTTAGTTGTTAGTTGTTAGTTGTTATTTTTTAATTGTTATTAGGTTCTTGGTCATTAGCTTCAAATACTATTACCAATTATGATTAGTAACAAATAACAACTAACCCATGACTAATGGCTCATAATTTGAGAATCTGCAATTTTCCAGATGCCATCCCAATACTCTAAAGTATAGCGAACTACCTTAGTATTAAAACTGCTAGTCTCGACTCTGCCATTTCGGTACACTGTGGCATCTTCGGTGACTTTGACTTCAATAGTGGCTTTATTTCCAGATGCTGCAAAGCGTTCGACGGATTCAACTTTTTGGACACCGTATCGGTACTGAGAATTGCTGTTTATCAGATTGTCCATCGCTTTGACTGTATCGGTATACAAAATACCTGTAGTCATTTTAGCCAGCAATTGGCGATCGAATGGAGGAGCAAATATTTGCTGCTTTGCATCCAGCCACTTGCCAATTAAATCCGAAGCTTGTCCGAGAGTAATATTCGGAGCTTCACTAATATAATTTTCGCAGTAATTTGTTGCTAGCGGTTGTCTGCTACAAGTAATATTTTCCGCTTTCGCGGGCGGAGTCAACCACAAAGGAGTTAAGATAACGAGTAGGATTATCGGTTTCATATCTAAATTCCTCAATCATCCTAAATTGACTGTGTTTAGCCAAAATTAAATTGAGAATTATTAGAAAATAATCTCAACCTATCATTAGTTGGTCAGTAATTGGGTCTACATCATGTAGTGGGGGAATTTCGGAATTTTAATTGTATTATTTTTGTCACAATTGAGAATAAATCCTCGGTGCTCGCCAAGTCGGGTTAGCAGTGCCTAATTGCTGAAGTGGCATGGAGACTGGCAACTGACTTTGAGGTGCGGGCAGCATTTCGCCTCGGAAGTCGAGGAGGGTGACGAGCAGCAGGTAGGCAACTGCTAAAATTATAGAAATCACCCCAGTGATAATAGCAATAATTTTTGAACGATCCATATTCAGCAAATTTTAAGTGCAGCTAATATTAGTTTAACATTAAAAAGAGCAATTATTACTTAACTTATGCAATAGAATATAATCAGGTGCTACTTATTTAGCTTACGAAAATGGAACCTCTTATAGATGCGCCAAATCCCACCGAGATGCCCGGAGCTACGCCAGTGGTGGAAACATTTAATCTGGGGAAGTTCTACCGTACCGGCTTCTGGATGAATGAAAAAATTGAATCGCTCAAAAATTGCACTCTGACTGTCTCTGAGGGCGAAACTTTCGGGTTGTTAGGGCAAAATGGAGCGGGGAAAACTACGCTGTTGAAAACTTTGCTGGGTATAGTGCGGCCCACTTCTGGCAGGGCGCTGCTTTTGGGGAGGCCTTTGGGCGATCGCACCGTGAAGCAGCGAGTCGGCTATTTGCCAGAAAATCCCTATTTTTACGATTATCTCACGGGCTGGGAATTCTTGCAATTTGCGGCGGGGTTATTTCAAATTCCCCCCTCGATTCAGCGACAGCGAATTCCGAATTTGCTAGACTTAGTTGGCTTATCTCAATCGGCGGCAATTAAAAAACAGTTGCGCCAGTATTCTAAGGGAATGCTGCAACGGATCGGCATGGCTCAAGCTTTGATTAACAATCCAGATGTGGTGTTTTTAGATGAGCCGATGTCGGGTTTAGATCCGATGGGACGCTATCAGATGCGGGAGATAATTTTATCGCTAAAAAATCAAGGAAAAACGATTTTTTTTAATTCGCATATATTGTCTGATGTGGAGAAGATTTGCGATCGAGTGGCAATTTTGGCGAAGGGTGAGTTAATCTGCATTGGTGCGATCGACCAACTCCTCGGCAATACTGAAACTTACCGGGTTGAAGGTAGGGGTGGCCACTTGAATATCCTGAAAAAATGGATACCGGATATGGAAGTTGATAATGATTTGTGGTACGGTCATTTGCAGGGCGAGCCGAAGGAGTTTCTTTCTAGTCTGAGCGGTACGGGAGGGCAGCTAATTGGGATGAATTTGGCTAAGCCTAGTTTGGAAGAGTTTTTTATGCAGCAACTGCAAGAAAGAGGAATTTATTCTAGTGGTTGAAGTCAATAAAATCGGCGGCTGAAACTCGGCGGTTAAAACCCGGCGGTTGAAAGCACTACTACACAAATGAAGCCCCTCTTTAAGAGACTCAGAAAACGGAATCTTCGGCCTGTTCCACAACACATCAAGCAGGACTTACGCACCATATCCAGATGTAGGGACTCTTCATCAGCGGGGGCGATTGCCCTACAAAACCCTATATTTAGAGGCTGTGCGTAAGTCCTGTCTCATTGACTGACATCTAAATTCGCCAAGCTGGTAATCGTTCAGATTGCTTGTCAAGTTTGCACACATAAAGTATCCTCAACAGATAGAAGGTAGTAAGGAGCTTTCTTTCAAAAAATCTTTAACCAAAACTAATACTATATCCTGCCTACAAAGTAATGTCTGTAAAGTTTGCTTGCAGCGAAAAAAGTAAGACTTAATTCCGAGAGATAGGTAGCAGCTTACAATCGTAGATTTTTGAAGGGGCGGATATCTGTGTTGTGGGGAGAGACCGGATCTGGGAAGCAGCCCAGATGTATTGAAACTCGATCGCTCAATTATGCCGACTGATTAAAATACAAGTAAGTTTGTTGGCAGGGTGCAAAATGTCTAACATTCAACTCGGCAGTCTGAAGGATAACTATTTCAATATCGATTTCGTTGGTAAGCTCGATTCCACAGACATTTATCGTTTCCATCGTCCTGCTGCAGGCAGTTTCCAAGTCTTGGCGGAAGGTTATAGCGGCGGTCTGAAAATGGAACTGCTCGACAGCCAAGGAAAGCCGATCGAAACTATCTCAACTAGCGACAAAAAGCCCGGAACTCTCAGTACCGATAATTTGGGCGTAGGAGACTATACTCTCAAAGTTTCTCCCATCTCCTCCGACACAACCTATCAGATTAGTCTGGCCGTAAATGACAAATTTGACCCGCTCACGGGTTTGAAGGTTGACTCCGGTTTTTTTACGCCCGATCCTGCCGGTGAAGTAGGCTTTGATTTTCTGTATGATGGCGGCGGATTCAAAGGACAATTAGCCATATTTAGTTTGCAGGGCATGGAGAAATTTACTCCAGGCTCTAAGGAGTTTATCAAGGAAGCTGCAAAAAGGGCTCTGAGTAATTCGGTGTTGGGTCACGTCGTGATTTCTGATATTACAGAAGGAACCGATCCTCAATTTAGAGGCACTTTAGGAAAAGTAAATCTTAACAGCGGCTCCTACAAAGGTGTGAAAAAGTTTGCGATGAATCCTGGAGAAGCATTTGCTGTGATGCTGGTGCCGGATGGCACGGTTAAGGAAGTATTTGATAAACCCGATATTGGCGGCAACAAGAGTCCGCTGTTTTCGCTATCTAGCAGTGACGAGGGTGATGCTTGGCTGTTGGGTCAGGTGGCAGATATTACTGGCGATGGTAAGGCATTTGCGATCGAGGATCGATCGATTACTCCGAAGTCAGATTACGACTACGATGATGTGATTTTCCGTTTGACGGGTGCAACTGGCAAAGCGGTGGAGGTGAAAGAAGTTATCGCTCCGGCTAAGGATTGGACTAAATCTGAAGGCGGTCAGAAATTGATCGATTATGTCACCTCAAAACTGCCTGATGAGCGCAAACCGCCTGCGGATACAGAACCGCCTCCACCCGCACCAACACCAGCACCTGCACCAGCGCCAACACCTGCACCAGCGCCAACACCTGCACCAACACCTGCACCTGCACCGCTACCTGTTCCTGCGCCAACACCAGCACCAGCGCCAACACCTGCACCAACACCGCCTGTAGCCCCACTACCACCTGCGGAGCCAACACCGCCTGTAGCCTCACAGCCACCTGCGGAGCCAAAACCTCCTGTAGAGCCAAAACCGCCTGTAGCCGCAACGCCACCTGTACCCCCAACGCCACCTGCGGAGCCAAAACCGCCTGTAGCCGCAACGCCACCTGTAGCCCCAACGCCACCTGTAGACCCAACACCGCCTGTAGCCCCAACGCCACCTGTAGACCCAACACCGCCTGTAGAGCCAACAACGCCTGTTGATGATACCCAGTTACCGGCCCAAACTCAACCGCCCGCTGAGCCGGAACCACCTCTAGAACCAAAGAAGCCCAGCCTGCCAACAATCGGGATTATCGATACTGGGTTTGCTGCCAACAATCCGGATCTCGACTACTCTAAGGTGACACTGGGGCGCGATCGCATTGACGGTGACAACAACCCTTTAGTGTCGTCTGATGCAGAAAACGAACACGGCACGGCTGTTTGGAGTTTGATTGGCGCTCGCGCAGGTAATAATATTGGCATTGACGGTATTAACGATCGCGCCCCTGTTTGGCTGGGACGTGCCAGCGGTTCCGGGCAGTGGGACTTGTCGCTGACGGATTTTGTCAGGGCAGTTAAGGCACAGGGGCAGCGGAATGCGATTGTCAACCTCAGCCTAGACTTAACTCAAGTTGACGCTGAAGGCACGGTAACGACGCGCTACGAATTGACGCCCAGAGAGCGGGCGGCTTTAGAATATGCTCGTCAGAATGGAGTGCTGGTGGTGGTTGCTGCTGGCAATGACGGCGGTGTGATGTCGGTTTTGGGTCAAGCTTCTCAGGAGTTTGACAATATTATGACAGTTGGGGCTTTTGATGGAGTGCGCCGATCGTCCTATTCCAGTTACGGTTATGGTTTGGATGCTGTAGTTGCCGAGGGGGAGAACGATGTAGATGCGCTTACGGGAACTTCTTTTGCAGCAGCGAAAGCGACTGGTATGGCGTCTGTGGTGTGGGAAAGCAATCCAGATTTGAGCGATCGCCAAGTAATTGATATTCTCAAACAAAGTGCGATCGATGTCAATTTACCGGGTTGGGATCGGAAAACAGGTTTTGGATTGTTGGATTTAGATAAAGCCGTGCAGTTAGCGAAGGAAACTGCACCGCAACAAAGCACTCGCGCCGAATTTGCCACACCTGAAACTTGGGGTTACGAAGGACTCGTAAAACCGATGGAACGAGCTACGGCAGATCGATTTAACGGCAAATCTTACGAGTGGCAATCTTACACGATTAAAGCCGGAGATAGTCTCAGCGAAATTGCCAGAGAAACAATGGGCAGCGCTGCTCCCGATTACTACAAATTCATTGCCAAACACAACAACATTTCCAATCCTAACGTAATTTCTGAAGGACAAAAAATAGAGGTTCCCGTAGAAGTAGCTGCATCTGATGGCGGTGACAATTCGATCGACAAGCCAGAGCAACAGTCACCCGTCATCGTCGGCGGCGCCGCTGGAGCGGCGGCTGGCGCGGCGATCGGGAGTGCCAATTCGATCGAAAAGCCAGAGCAACAGTCACCTAATTCAACCTCTATCAACGGTCACAATATTGCTGGCAAATTCTATCCGGTTTACGACAAGTATCAAAGTGCGATCGGCAAACCCACTTCAGATGTTACCAACTATTCAGGTAATGTCAGGTATCAACTATTTGAGCGCGGTTCGATCGTCAGCAGTGCCAAAGGCACTTTTCCGATTTACGGTGCTATCCGCCAAGAATACTTGAAAACAGGCGGGCTTGATGGTAGGTTGGGAGTTCCCAAGAGTGGAGAGATCGATCGGGGCAACGGTAACAAGATTCAATACTTTGAAGGCGGTCACATCTATTGGAATGGCAACAAGGCGACTGCTTATCAAGAAGGCGATGGTTCCAAAAGATCAAAGGAGGATACTGAGCCACCTCAGTCTAATTTTCCCTTGCCACCTGTATATACTAAAGTTAACTACCTTTCTATTGCTACTCGGTACGGTGAGTACCGTAGTGGTGATGACTGGAACGTTGGTCGTTACAAGAGTGGAGAATCTCTTGGTTTTTGGGACTCTGTTGATGCAAAGTATCAAAAGGGTAAGCTTATTTTTGCCCTTGAGGGTGGCACAATAGCAAAAGGTGGTAATGTCTTGGTAACCATACCATACTATAAAACTTTTGCTGAGGGTAATAATGGTGACGCAGAAGTCGTGCTTAGTCCTAACAATGAACTTTCTCAAGAAGCAAGAAACCATGAAGATTTCAAGAGCAAGTTTGAGAGCATTCGCGATATGCTTAAAAATAAGATAGAGAATGTTGTTGCCCAACTACTTACTGAAAAATCTCTGGGAAATAACGAGAGATTTGAGGAGAAATTAAAGAGTTCTTATGCTTGGGCAAACGATATCGGACCTGTAACTTTTGATGACGGTAATCTTGGAATTATTATTCACGGCACTCAACAAGAAGAGATTGGATTGAGTGATTTTTCGATTGATTATAACCCAGCAAGACCAACAGGTCAAACAATTAAGTGGAAAGGTAATTTTACTTACACCCTATATGATGATTTTGCTTTTTCCGAAGCAGATGGTGAGACAGGTGGTTTAGCGGGGTTAGTTTTAAGTCCTGCTTATGAACTGCAAAACTACGGTGTGGCAAAACCTTACAGTATCAAACTTGTTGTTGAGGAAGCAATAGAAGGGTAAGGGGGACGGCCAATTTTACTAGCATAAAATACTTATCCGTAAAATCGCACAAAGTGATTACCATTTTTAGTTTTCCCAGAAAGAGCGATCGCCTTTGTATTGAGGATTTTTTCAACAAGCAAAATAGCGATCACCCTTTTATCCCTCAATATCCCGATCGCTCGATTTCGAGATATGGAGAAATCTCAATCACTGAAATTTTCGCATTCTCAACTACTGTATTTTCCATAATCGTATTGTGGAATGCCTCAAACTTAGATTGTATCCGCTCAATAATCCGGGGTAAATCGCTCAACGATGCACCTCAAATGACGCAAAATCGTTCCTGAGTGGGTAGTCCGCCCCGAATTATTGAGCGGATACCTTAGATTCATGTTCAGCAATTCTTTCGTAGGGTAAAATCACATGGTAATATTTATTAATTGGCTCTCCCGAATCTGAAAGTTCCACGGCAAGCGAATCTATATTCGGAGATTCTTCGGCTTTCTCGCGATACTCGTCGGCTAAATGTTCCAGGGCGATCGCGATCGCGTGTTCTTTCCTTTGTCCGTAAAAATTCATGCGATCGTCGGGGTGCTCGCTCAGAGATGATGATATCTGACAAAGATATTGCCCATTTTATTGAGCAAAAACGTCTATCGCAATTGTTCCAGTAGTGGGAGCGGGATTTATTTGGGTCATCTGAACCTCCCTATCTGATGAAATAAGGTTTAGGAATTACGTGCTAACTCTATCTGTAAAGGGCGCACGGCGCACCTTACACCTACTTAGGGCTTGTTTAATAAGTTGGGAAAGTAAACACTCTATGGATTGTCTGACCCACAAAAGGTCGTCAGGTGCAAAAAAAACAGCTAAAATAGGTCTGGCTGAATAAGTTAGGGGCAATCATGAGAGCAATTGATTGGTGATTCAAGCCCTATTTACTATCTCCCTGAACGATCCAATCACTCATATAGAATGACGCTGTAGGATAGTTACTCAATAGTTCTATAATAGCAATATTAAGGAGCGCGAGCGCCCTTAATCCCTCCCCGTTCATCCGCCTTCATCTTCGGTTCAAAAAAGAGCGATCGCCCTTAATCCAAAAAGTGCGATCGCCCCTTTCAATTCCTAACCAGAAATCACCTCACTCAAAAGATGAGCCTGAGAACCCTCAAGCCGAGGCCCATGAATCTGCACCACCCTAGAAGCCAAATAATTGCCCCAGCGAGCCGCTTGTGCAGAACTCAAACCGTTAGTAAGTCCAAACAAAACACCCCCTGCAAAAGCATCCCCAGCACCCACAGTATCGATCGCCTTTACCGGAAATCCAGCCACATCAACAATCTGTTTGTTCTCCACCACCATGCAGCCTTTCTCCCCATTAGTAATAAAAGCCAAATCCGAAATCTCGCTCATTTTCCGAGCGCACTCTTTCAGAGATTCCTCCTTAAAAAAGCTCCGAACTTCATCAGCATTGCAAAAAATTACATCGCAATATTCCGAAACCACCTTGTGAAAATCATCAGCAAAGCGATCGACTAAAAAGCCATCCGAAAAAGTAAAAGCCACCTTCACGCCCAGACGCTTAGACTGTTCCATCGTCTCAATGCTAGCCTTTCTCGGATCGGGAGCATCCCAAAGATAGCCCTCAACATAACTGTACTTGCAGTGAGCCAGTCGATCGACATCAATATCAGTCGCAGCCAGAGTAGTAGAAACCCCCAGATTAGTACACATCGTGCGTTCCGCATCCGGCGTAGTCAGCACTACACAAGTACCCGTGGGCTCCTGCGACGACTCAGCAGGATGCACGTTAAAATCAATCCCCGCCGCCAGCAAATCTTGCCGATAAAATTCGCCGTTAGTATCCTTAGCAACCTTCCCTGAATAATACGCTTTACCGCCACTCTGAGCCAAACCAATCATCGTATTTGCTGCCGAACCGCCCGATCGCATTTGCAGCGAATTGTGCTCTAAATCGTGCAAAATCCCCCCCTGCGTTTCCGAATTCATCAGCGTCATCCCGCCGCGATTCAGCCCGTGACCGAGTACAAATTCATCTTCTACCAATGCTAGGATGTCTACAAGGGCATTGCCTACGCCAAACACATCCACGGAACGGGAATCTTGATTGTTTTCTGTCATCAGTAATTTTTGGTTTACACTAATTATCAACTTTATAATAAATCGACTTCAACTCAACATCTATTTTCTTTAATTTATTTTTATCTAAATCCCCAAGCCCAAATCGCTCTCATCGAAAATCCAAAATCTAAAATCTAAAATCGATATGACTGATACTTGTCTCCCACCTCTGATTCAGCAAATGTTGCAGCCCGGATTTTACCCCCACAGCGTAACAGAACCCGTGCAACTAATTCAGACTCATGCCTCTTTTGTTCTCCTCACAGGAGACTATGTTTACAAAATCAAGAAATCAGTTAACTTTGGCTTTTTTGATTATTCAACCTTGGAGAAGAGGCAGCATTTTTGCAATCAAGAACTGCTGATGAACCAGCGCACTGCACCGGAAATTTATCTAGAAGTTTTGCCAATTATTCAAACTGGCGATTCTTTTCACTTGGGCAGCAGCTTACCTGCTATAACTTCTGGCGAAATTGCTGTAGAATACGTGCTTAAAATGCGAGAATTTCCTCAAGATTCGCTCTTGCTCAGTTTGTTGGAACGCGGACTGTTGACCGAGCAACTTATGGCAGACTTAGGGCGGGAAGTTGCCAATTTTCACAGCACGGCAATTAGTAATAGCTACATTCGCAGATTTGGCGAAGTCAGTCAGATTCGCACAGCAATAGATAAGAATTACCAAATTTCGCAAAAATATATTGGCGGGCCGCAGACTCAGAGACAATATCAGGAAACTAAAGATTATAGTGATGCGTTTTTTGCAAAAAATCAAGAGTTATTTAACCTGCGGATTGCCAATAATAAAATTCGCGAGTGCCACGGAGATTTGCACTTGCGGAATATAGCATTCTGGAAAGATAAAATATTACTGTTCGACTGCATTGAATTTAACGAGCCTTTTCGCTTTGTTGATGTTATGTACGATGTCGCTTTTACTGTAATGGATTTGGAATCGCGGGGGCGCAGAGACTTAGGCAATGCTTTTCTCAATACTTACATCGAACAAACAGGGGATTGGGAAGGACTGCAACTGTTGCCTCTGTATTTGAGCCGTCAAGCTTATGTTAGAGCAAAAGTAACTTCCTTAATGTTGGACGATCCTGCTATTTCAACTGCCAAAAAAGCAGAGCTTTCACAGACAGCAGCTAATTACTATAAACAGGCTTGGCAATACACAAAACCGCGCCAGGGAAAGTTAATTTTGATGTCTGGTTTGTCTGGTTCTGGCAAGAGTACAGCAGCTCGATATTTGGCTCGCCGCACAGGGGCAATTCACATTCGATCCGATGCTGTTCGCAAACATTTAGGCGGAATTCCTTTAAATGAACGCGGGGGGCAAGATTTGTACTCGGATGAAATGACCGCGCAGACTTATGGTAGATTGTTAGAGTTGGGGATAATTGTGGCTGACCGAGGTTGGGATGTGATTTTAGATGCCAAGTTCGATCGCCAAAACTTGAGAACCGATGCGATTAATCAGGCTCTATCCCACGGCTTGCCCCTGCAAATTATTTACTGCACCGCACCAATTGAAGTATTGCGAGAACGACTGCAACAGCGCAGGGGCGATATTGCCGACGCGACCGCCGAACTATTGAGTTCGCAGCAAGCAGCTTTTGAACCTTTTACAGAATTAGAGCAAATTTCTGTAAACATTGTAGATCCCCTGCAAGACTTAGAGGTACAATTAAACTTGATTGGTGGGGAGTAGTTGGAGTTCGATCGTTCTTCCCAATTTGATTGTCTGCTAATATTGTAAATATCTTTCAGTTTTATTACAAAAAAAAGTTGCAGCTCATGCCAAAATTTACTGGAGACTCCAAGGGGTTTAGCCCCGCGCTGATATGGTTTGTGTTGTTTACCGTTGGGTTTCGCTTAGTAGGATGTACGCTGCCCCTGAGTCTCGGCCTGGGTGTCATCGGCGGCGTGGCAGCAGGTTTAATTGTCGCTTGGTGGCACAACGAATTACTACTCAACCCGAATATGAATTCCAAGGACAAAACCTCGGATGCTATCCTCAATAAAGAAGTAGTGCAAACGGACGGCCATAAATATAGCAAAACCTCTAGGACGGATGCTGCTACATTGTTTGGCTGGTTATCTGGACCAGAGGATCGTCGCTAGCACCGAAAATATTTTTGAGTATTGAGTTGTAAGCTTTAAGTTAAAGAGTTCATAATTCACAACTCAATATTAAAAATTAACCACTCCCGCCACCTAAATTACTAATTACAGATTAGCCATTAACGAAAGTCAATTACCAATCACCCATTCCCGCTAACGAGCAATTTGAATTACTTGCTTAATGTTTTTATTTCTATCGAAACTCCTGCCGCTGTTTATTTATCCTTTGGGGTTGAGTTGCCTGTTAATGATGGCGGCTTTAATCACACTTTGGAAGCGTCCCAAATGGGCGGCGGTGCCAATTGCTGCGGCTCTAATTATTTTACTCCTCGGAAGTAGCGGTTGGGTTTCAAAATCCTTAGTTCGATCGCTCGAATGGCAAAACTTACCCACCGCCGAACTCCCCCAAGCTGAAGCGATTATCGTCTTGGGTGGCGGTGTCAAAGCAGCTTTACCTCCCCGTCCTTGGGTAGAATTAGGGGAAGCGGGCGATAGAATAATCTATGGTTCCCGACTTTACCGGCAAGGCAAGGCTCCCCTGCTCATTCTCAGCGGCGGTAGAGTAGATTGGGAAGGTGGCGGGCCTCCCGAATCGGCAGACATGGCAGAAATTGCCCAAACAATAGGTGTACCCGCATCAGCAATTCTGCAAGACGCCGATTCACAAAACACCTATCAAAATGCTGTCAACGTGCGGCAAATTTTAGATGCTAAAGCTATAAAAGGGCCAGTTTTGCTAGTGACATCGGCGATGCACATGACTCGATCACTCTTAATTTTCAAGCGTCAGGGAATCAAAGCAATTGCCGCACCAACAGACTTTCAGATCACGCAGCAGGATATCGCAGCATCCCAAAGCAATTGGCAAGCAGTCGCCTTGGATTTATTGCCGGATACCTATCAGTTACACCAGTCAACTAAAGCTTTGAAAGAATACATCGGCTTAATCGTTTATCGTCTGCGGGGATGGCTTTAACAGAATTTTAGATTTTAGATGTGGGATTTTGGATTGAAGAATTCAAGTAGTCTCAACCGTGAAGTCACTTCCAAAATCCAAAATTGATTGAGTGTGCTAGCTTAAAGTCATTAGAGCCAATATTAGCCACAGTCGCCCCTAAACAATCATGCTGCCCCACGAGTTGCAAAACATTGCCCCAGAACCGACTCCCGCGGCCGAAATTTTTCAGAGACACCAAATTGTCCGCGAGTTTTACGATGAAATTAAGTACCGTCAAGAACTAGAACTTCACTGCCAGTGGTATTACGCTACAGCCAAGCAGCATCAGCAGGAATTGCAGAAAATGCAGGGAGATTGGAATATTTTAGGTTGGTTTAGCCGGGGACGGTCGAAAAATTAAGGGTTAAATAAAAAAGATGGTTTGTAGTAAGGACTTTAGCCCCGCCGATCGACTAAAAGCCACAGAAAAAAATGAACTCCTCACTACAAACTCTACAACAGTTATATGACCCCCGCCCAAAAACGGATAATTGCTTTCCGACAGGAGTCACGATCATCAAAAAATTTTAGATCCTAGTTCAAGCTTCCAGATTCATCTGTGGAGTAAATCTAAAATCTAAAATCTAAAATCTAAAATCGACTGACCGGATTTGATATTGTCTTGGGACTCCGGCTTCAACTTTTGAGAAAGCTAGACTTCCGAAGATATCAATTCGACCTCATCCTCTTTCAGGTGAGCTCGAAATTTTTTGTCAAATTGTACTAGAATCGGCCAATTAGCACTGACAGGTCGGCCGTGCCATTCGTGAACGATCGCCACGACTTCTCCTTCCATACCCTTAAGATCGAATGGTTGACTGCGATTTTGAGGGTGGTGGTAGACAACAACAGAGTTTTTAATGCAAACGCGATCGCCAACTTTCATAAATTTAAACTTAGTGTTCTTTCTTCCAAACTATACAAAGCGTGCAAGTGTAGAACACCTGTACGCTTTGGCGACAGTCTTTTTATCTTCCCACAGAAGTAGACCGAAAACTCATAGGACTTACGCACGGGTGGTCAGAAACCGGGTTTTTACGAAAATCCTGCGCCGTAGTCCGCAGTCAGGGTAAAAAACCCGGTTTCTTCAGTCTCCCTGCGTCCAGAACCGACTCAAAGAAAATTAGCGGTTGTCTGTCGGTATAGCAACCGCCACATCGGGCGCGGACATAAATAAGCTATAGACTTTACCGAACTCGTACACCGAGTTGCCGATCCCAGTGGAGGGATTTGGCTGCTTTGGCAAGCGGAGCTTCGGGGATCTGCCCCACGGATACGCCATAGTGCCAATTGGGTGGGCAAATGGCGATGTAGCGGGCATAGCCGCCTAATCCCCCCTGTAATTTGGGATAGCCGATCGTCACTAAGGCTCCTGTTTCGGGCACTAGATCGAGATTGGCCACTCCCTCGGCCTGAGTATAGCCATTTCTGAGTAACCAGGCTTCTCCTTCCAGCGTCGGCGTACTATCGGTATCTAGGGGTTCATGACCGTGAAACAGAATTTTACGCTCTAGATGCAAAAATTTCAGAGCATCCAGCGAAACACCCGGAAAATCGGTGAGGGTTGCCAGTTTAGGATTGGGCCATTCTTTCGACCAATCTGAACGGACAAATACCACCGATCCTTCCGGAATTCTGCCGTTTTGCCGTTCCCAAGTCAGAATATCCCGCACTTGCAGGGAATAATTTGGCTCGTGAGCCACCTTCTCCTGAATCGGAATAACCACTAACGGACGGACGGCAAAAGTGGGTGGTAACTCGTCAATTGCAGGATAGTCAGGATTCCAGTGGGCCGGGGGATCTAGTTGGGTACCCAGTTGGTCGGTAGGCAGATCGTAGTGTGTTGCTTCAAAGCCATCGGCAGCATAGGTGTAAGCTTTGCCCGTTTTGGGGTCTGTGGTGGCTGAAAATTGAGGCTGTCCAAAACCCGACCAAACAGGGATGGTTGGCGTAATGGTATGGGTGAGGTCTACGTATTTTGCTGATTTTAGTGACTGTTGATAGACTTGCCAGAGTGGGGGGTTAGGAATTGGCTGAGCAATGGCGATCGACCAAGAAATGATTGCACAAAAGACAACAATAAATCCTAAGAATCTAAATCTTTTCATGACTGTTTCTTCGAGTTATACCAACCGTTTTCGTCGGTTAGGAGGGAAGAAAGCGCAACACATTCAAGGGTCGCATCTCTGAGGCTATCAAACTGATCCTTGTGTTTGCGAATTCGACTCTCGGCAGCAAAAGCGAGTAGTTCTAATTTATGCCATAACCGACGAAAGCGGTTGCTATAGGTTCGATCGCCCGCCGCGAGCCCGGGAAGCCTATGGGCCCATCGATCCTCGGTCGATCCGGCGCAGGCCCGATCGAGATTTAAATCTCGATCGGGCGGATTCTCAAGGGCGGGAATTGATGCAGGCTAATCGGGAAACTATTTACTTAACTGATTTAACCAACACTCAACATCAACGGCCAAGGTTTGACCCAACTCCAGCAACTGCCGGATCGAAGACAAGTCCCAGCCGGCGCCGGAACCTGCAATCCCCAAGGCAACGGCAGCGACCACACTGTCGCCCTCCGAGGCATCTTGCAGTTGCAGCCAGCCCAAACACAGAGGCACAATTTGACTGTACAGAGAATCGAAATACAGTTCCTGCGATCGATCCAGACACAAACCCAGACTCAGCCGATCGCCCACCGCAATCAAACGCTCGATCGTGCGGATATCAGCTTCTAACTTGACAGGCGAGCGATCCTCCATGCCCGGTCCTGCTTGCAGCAGCGCCTCTAGCGATCGCCAAACCAGCCTTTCCAAAATTTGCTTGACTTCGGGAACGTTCAACCGACAGCGGAGATGGCCGCTTTCAGTGGCGATCGCCTCAATTTCGGCCAGCAGCGACTCCGCGTCCTCGGTTTCCTGTTCCAGGGCCTTCGCCGCCGTCAAACAGCGGTGTCCCAAAGCCACCTCAGCAGCCACCTGCAACTCTACCGGCACCTGCAGATCGTCGCGGTGGAACGCCATTATCACCCCGTAATTTTCCCGGTAAACCTGAGTGTAAAGCTGATCCAACCGAGTCAAATTTTCCTGACTCAGCAACTGCACGATCCGGTGGCGTTCCTCAGCAAATAAATCCCGCAAGCTAAAGGACTGATCCCCAAACAGGCGGACCATTTCCAGAATCGCGTGGGCCGCCGAAGCTTCTTGCAGAACTCCAAACAACCGCTCTTTGAGCATAGTGTAAGACCGGCGGCTGCCAAAAGGCTGAATGCAGCAGTGGAAGTCCCAGCCGCCGAGGTGGAACGCAGCAAACACAAAAACCTCTGTTTCCCGCGTAATTTCCGAGGTTAACTGCAATTGACCCACAGCCAGAGTCATCGAGCCCATGCGCTGAATTTGGAAATCTTGCTGCTGGGCCTGATAGCAGTAAAGTCGCTCTTCGCGGGAATATTTGGCAAACAGAGAACTGATTGCGTAGTGGGCTGCTACCTGTCTGAGACTAATTTGGGCTGTCACCACAAGTTTGCGGTAAACTTCGGCCCCTGTTTTGAAATAGTCAACGTTGCTGGGTACGAGGGCTAGTCGATCAACAAAATCCTTTTCTAGCTGGACGCCGGTAACTTCGCCCGCCAATTCCAGCGCCCGGGCCGCGTAGCGCAGAATTTGCACGCCTTCTGGCCGCGAGATTTCTTCAAAAAACCAGCCGCAGCTAGTGAACATTAACAGGGTGTGGCGCTGCATTTCCAGCAGTCGCAGGGCGTCCACCTGTTCTCCGGCGTCGAGGGGGCGCACTTGATGGCGTTCCAGGAAACTATCAACATTAGTGGGCGATCGATCCCGGATAACCTCAATATATTCATCTCTGGCCTTCCAGGGATCGGACAACAGCTTGCGCCCCGCTTCTTCGTAAATCGGAATCAGTCGATCGCGCAGCCAATTCAGAGTATCCCGCAGAGGGCGGCGCCATTTTTGGTTCCACTCGCCACCGCCACCGCAGCCGCAATCCTCTTGCCAGCGATCGACGCCGTGAGAGCAACTCCAGGCCGTCACGGGTTTGAGTTCCACTTCCCAAACGCTCGGATTTTGACTTAAATAATGAGCAAAATTCGTCACCGTCCAGCCTCGACGGGGAAACTCTTCTGTGAAGGCGTAGGCGAGGCATTTTTCGGTACTGTGTTTGTGGTGGCCGAAAGTTTCGCCGTCCGTCGCCACGCAGATTAATTGAGCCGGTCGGTGGTCTCCCCGCACTGCTTGACCCAAGCGCCCGGCCAGGTGGTGGCTGCTGCTGAGAACGTCATTGAAGCCCATATCCCGCGAGATCGGGCCGTCGTAGAAAAAGATATCGATGTAAGGAGTGTTGGCAGGTGGGGCTTCGGAATTTTGGGAGTGCTGGCGGCCAAAATAGTGAGTGCTCAGCGGCGAGAGTTGGTGGTCAGCCATCAATCGCATTTCTGGCTTCAAATAGCAGCGGTAAGGGCGAGTCGGATCGATTTGACCCCCGCCGACTTCGTGCCATTCGGAATTATGCCCTGGTTCCCCTTCGTGGTTTTGCCCGATTACCGGGCGGCAGCGTTCGGCTTGGGAGGGGGCTAAGACAATGAAGCGGATGCCTTCAGCGACTAAAACTTCGAGGGTGGCGTAGTCTACGGCGGTTTCGGCGAGCCACATTCCTTCGGGATCGCGATTGAATCGGGAGCGAAAATCTGCGATCCCCCAGCGAATTTGGGTGTATTTGTCTCGCTCGTTAGCGAGGGGCATGATGATGTGATTGTATACTTGGGCGATCGCGTTGCCGTGACCGTTGAGCCGCTGACAGCTTTTGCGATCGGCTTCCAGAATCCGCTGGTAGACTTCCGCGTCGTAGCGTTCCAGCCAGCTCATCAGGGTCGGCCCGATGTTGAAGCTCATATACTCGTAGTTGTTGACTATCCCCGTGACTTCGCCGCGATCGTTGAGTATGCGGGCAAAGGCGTTCGGGCGGTAGCACTCGATGTCAATGCGTTCGTTCCAGTCGTGCGCGGGAGAGGCGCTGGGTTGGCGTTCGATCGCGTCCAGGTAAGGATTTTCCCGGGGTGGCTGGTAAAAGTGACCGTGAACCGTCACGCAGACCCCAGTTGCTGCAGCCACGCTGGTTTGGGTTGCAGCCGTTACGGTTGGTGAAGGCAAAGGTAGCACATCGGATTGAGTTGTAGAAATCGAAACCATGCGGGCAAATCCTCACTCAAGTAGTTAAAGACAATAAAACGAGCCTAATTAGAAACTGAAACCTTACGCAGCAAGAGTTACAGCTAGGCATCTGTTAGGACTAAATTTGGCTGACAAGTTTTGATACATTTGTAGTATTGCGAGCAAAGCATTCGTTCCAAGATGCCAACCGTCGATCCCTGGGTTTTTTGCCAATGCTTTGCTGTTGAAAGAGTTAAAAAATGTAGCTTTTGCTGCTTTTTGGCACTTGCGACCCATTTCGGGTTAGTGCTTGCAGCACTGCTCATTGAGAGTTTCATTTACCTTGCTGGATTGTAAAGTCTTATTCATTAAATAGCAACTTTTGCCGGAAAGATTTAATTTTTGGCACTAAATCTTGGCGGTTGGGGATATCGGTTTAATGCCCGATGGATTTATAGAATAAGAGTATTGCCCGAGTTTCGCATCATACTTTAGGTGCTTTTTACCTAAGTCCTGGAGAAGTTAGGCTAGTTGGGTTAGGGCGGGGCTGATTTGCTGCAAATGTACTTTCCAGAAGAGATGCAACACTGGTGCGGAGTCAAATGGCAACAAAAAAGCAAAACGGTAAGTGTTATATTTTAACGCCTGAGAGGTATGTGGGGGCGGAGGCGGAGGCATTGGAGGAGGAGGAGGGTTTGGACGAGAAGATGCTGCTTTTGACGGCGAAGTGGGAAAAAAACTAGGTTTCTGGCGATCGTCTTGTGCAAGCACCTCTTGCAGAAATTCCTTGGGGGCATAATCTCCGCATTCTGAATGCTGTGAAAGCTCCTGTTGAGCGCGAGTGCTACATTCGCTATACTATCAAGCAAGGATGGAGTCGAAATGTGTTAGTTCATCCTATCTGATGAATCAGGAGAAAACCTGCTGGTTTGCAGTTATTCGTGAGGTGAAATCACCAAGTATTTTTTTAAATAAAATCTAGTTAAACAAAGAGAAAAAATGCCAGAAGTAATGATATGAGTTCCAATCAAAACAAGAACGTTGTCCATAACACTTGGTTCTTAACCAACATTGACTATGAAGGAGAAGGACGGGCTGAGTTTGAAAATCCTAAAGGATATATCGAAGGATTGGTTAAAGTTTCCTTTGATGAATTCGGCAACTCCAGTATCGAAATGAACGTAGCCAACTGCTATACAGAACAGCCCCTCCGCGTTGGTTTTATAGAATTTTTTAATGCAGATACCCCCATAGAGGAAGAGGGTCGTTTCTCTTTTACAAATCGTTTAGGAAGCAACCCGTGTAAAAGTTTAACTGTCAATACTCCCGATGGGATTTATTCCGCACAGGGAAGTATAGTCTACCAGCCTAGCATTGCTTTGGGCGGGGATAACACGAGAGTTGAATTTTATTTGGTTCCTTCATATTTTGACAATATAAATGCTGAAATTCCTAAATATTGGGTATTTCCAATATTTAACTTAATCTCAGATTTTACTCAGCTAAATTCACAGCTTGATTGCCATCCCCTGCGTATTCTTCCCAGGCTTGACGATGCAGAGAATACTACATGGACACCATTATTCAGGAAGCTTTTTTTCAATATTCATCGTTTAATTGTCTTTGATTTCAAAGGAACTAAGGGATTTATTCAAAAATTGCTTGATTTTAAGGAACGTAAAAAAAAGCTGTACTCGGGTCAGGTGCAACGTACAATCACAGCGGTAATGGTTGGGGAAGTTGGCTCTGAATCCATTGACATAGATAAATTGACGAACTGGCTACCATTCGGTCTTCTCCCTTTACTGAGTCTTGCTACTGGTTCTGAGGTAGGAATTCCTTGGATTGAATTTAGAGATGCTAATGGTGGGCTTGTCCGACGCATCCATAAGAGATTCGGTCAGCCAAAATTTTCAAGAGGACACACTACTATTTCGGAACAATATAATCAGGGAACTGGCTATTTACTCACCGGCGCTCAGTCTTCAACGCCTTATGGAAAAGAACCTCTAGGTTCTGTAATATTTGACCTAGTTCAAAGCAGTTCACATAGCCTTACTATTGAAGACAAGCTAAATAAAATTTGTCGAGCATTTGATTATTTATGTCAGCACTATAAGCTAGACACACAAAATTTACTTCTTGGCTTAGATGATGATTATAAGGAGTTCGTCAAAAAAACACTTAGGTCTGCGGCACAAGATATTCGTTCTGTGGCACAAGCTGCAAGTGATTCAGGGCAAAGCAAGTTACTTAACAAAATTGCTGAGAGAACGAAGAACTCTAGCAACATAGACAGGGATTTCGGTCTAGCTGTAACTGACTTACTAAAGCATTTGGGTTTACATGATGCTGACATTATTGATGCCTACTATCAAAGTAACCCACGAGCTGATGGAAGGACTCATTGGAGCAGTGTTATGTCTAGATATCGTGGAATTGCAGTGCATACGGGTGACTTTAGCTTCCAAGAAAAAACATACGATATACATGATGTTGTAAGAATTACTTATCATTTATACGATATTCTGGTACGCATTGTTTTTAAGATGCTTGGGTATGATGGTACATACCAGCCAATAATCAGAAATCAAACCTCACAGCCTGTCGATTGGGTAAAGGCTGATCTTCAAGCCAGCGAATTAGGGTATTAACCCAAGAATATATGGTTTAGATTTAATCGCCAAAACATTGAAGTGGACATCAACCAACAAAAAGAACAATTCAGCAACATCTACCTGCAAGCTGTCACCACCGTTGCCGGCTATACCCTCTACAAACCCTTCGTAGACGATGACAGCGTAGACTGGGGAGTAGCTGCGAAAGGCGGGACAGGCCCCATTAGATCACCTCGCTTAGAATTGCAGTTAAAATCTACATCAAGAGATATCCAAGACGATAACTCCATCCGCTACCCCCTCAAGCTCAAAAACTACGACGACTTAAGAATGGATAACTTCGCCATTCCCCGAATTTTAGTTGTCGTTTTAATCCCCGAAACACCCGAAGACTGGTTAACCCAGTCGGAAACAGAACTCTGCATCAGAGGCTGCGGATATTGGATCTCCCTGCGGGGAAAGCCAAAAACACAAAACACAAACGCTGTCACCGTCCCCATCCCCAGAACCAACCAATTTACAGTCGCCGCCCTTCAGTCAATTATGGAGAGAATTAGCCAAGGAGTTCAACCATGAAAATCACCGTAAAAGATAGCCAAACTCTCGAAACAATCAAGCTAAATCAACTGAGAAATTACTTACAAACTCACGGCTGGCATGAAGACCAACCTTTCTTAGATAATGCCACACTTTGGCACAAACCAACAGCAGATGCAGAAGAATTTGAAATATTGCTACCTAATCGGGAAAACCTGGGAGATTATGCAGCCCGCATCCGCGAGGCAATCCAAACCCTAGAAAACGCAGAAAATCTCCCTCAAATTGAAATTTTAAGCGAACTACTTACCCGCATTCCCAACACGACTATTCAGGGAATTGTCATGCAAATTCACACCCCAAATACCAAAAAATTAAGTGGCGAAATTACTCTCCTCGGCCTTGTAGTTGCCAAATTGCGGAAAATTCAAACTTCACTCGCAGACAAAGATTATATCCTGGCGATTAAAGCTTATCAAGAACGCTTACCGATTCTCTGTAGCGGTGACTTAATCAAAGACAACAACGCCTTCATCCTCAAAAACCCCCACAACTTAACCCTCGATGAATTGTGGCAAAACTAAAAGTCACCCACAGCCTATCTCGCTCAATTGTAAATGATGCGTCGTATGCTGCCAATTGCGCTGAGTCTTGAATCCCAACTTTTGATAAAACCTGTCGGCTGCTGGCGTATCTGTTCGCAACGTCAATAACTGATAATGCTGACTGGCTTCGTAAATCAGCCGATCGACCAATAAACGCCCCACCCCCTTTCCCCGCCAAACTGACTCAACATACAAATGCCGCAATCGTCCAACTTTTGGATCGTTGAAATAAGGATCTCGATTCAAGCCGCAAATTCCGATCGCTCTTTCCTGCGATGACGCTATAAATAAAGCTTCACCAACCTTGTCGAAGCAGTTATAACCATTACGATAATCTCGAACCAGTCTTTCCACAAACTGAAAACCTTGGGACACACTTTCCTCAATTAAATGGATAATTAATCCCTCATCAAACTCGAAAATTTTAGCGATGTGAATATGCTGCATACTTTGAAAAAAGATTTGTTAAGTAAGGAGTCCATCGACTTGACCAGATTTATGGGTTCTGACAAAGAACATTGTGATATCGTTCCAATAACCTGCTGCGGTTGAAGCTTCATTTATTTCTGTAAAATATTCCATCTTGCACTGCTGCCACTGTTCATCTGACCATTTCACATTTTGAAGCCCGAATGAACTCTTGGCATTGCCAGTCCACGCAGCTTCCGCATCTTGCAAGTAGAAGCCAAATTGCTCAAGCGAGGAGTCAATCGATTTTAGATTTTAGATTTTAGATTTTAGATTGAAGCATTGACCCCACGGATAAATTGGGGGGGCAAGTTTCTCGGATACACGTTTTTTATTTCTCCACGGATGAATCCGGGGGCTTGTATCCTGGATGCTTTCGGTCATTCATATCGATTCTTTTCCCAAACAAATATCCAGTTCCCTAGCAAAGGCCTCTGGCGCATCCAGCATCAGCCAGTGTCCAGTATCGGGGATCGTAGTTGTCGTCAGTGTGGGACGGAGGATGTGGAGGCTGAACGGAAAAGTGTTTGAGGGAGCAATAATGGCGTGGGCTCGTGTTCCCGGGGCTGCTAGGTAGCGATCGAGAGCATCAACAGCTTCAAAGGCAAACATCCCGCGAGACATTCCAGACAGACAATCCTGTGGAGTCGCCGCCAACCAAGCGAGAACCCGATCGCGCGTCTGGGCCGTGCTTCCTGTCAGCGCCTCGTTGAAGCTGGTTTCCACAGCAGCCCGCCAATCCTCCGTCTCCAGAGCCCTCTGGTAGGGGACGATGCGTGCCTCGTGCACATCTGCAGGCACCTTGGTAAAATCTCCAGGTGGGTCTGCCAGGATCAACTGCGCGATGCGGTGCGGTGCGGTGGCTGCTGTGGCGAGGGCAATACAAGCACCGAAACTGTGTCCCACAATCGCCACTCGATCGAGTCCCAGCCCATCTAGTACCGCCAAAACATCCGCTGCACAGGAGGCGGGCGCATAGTTGCCGTCCTCCGGCGGTGCAGAATCACCGTGTCCCCGCATATCAAGGGCGATCGCGCGTCGGGTACGGGCGACATGGGCAAGCTGGGCATCCCAGATGCTCGCAGAAACCGTCATACCGTGCACGAACACTACCGGCAGTGGCTGGGATTCCGCAGCGGTGACAGGGGGGCTGGCTTCGATGATGTGAATAGTGCCGATCGGTCCTTTGAGAGTTGTCGATCGCATACAATTTTCTCCTAACTTTGAATTTCCTCTTTTCACACAACCAATTTTACCTGCGTTACCCCTTGGCGCAATTCATACTGTCCTTTTACCCAAAATTGTTTAATTTTTTCACCCAAAAACGGAGCAATTTGCATCATCAATAAACGCAATAATCCATTTTTTCGCAGTTGTTCGCCTTTCCAGGCTTCTTGTGCTTGAAGTTGTTGGGCGCGAATAATTTCCGGTTCCCGTTCTGCCTGAATCCGCGATAATGCTAAGTCAATATCCTCGTAATTAGCCCCTGCTTTCAATAAAGGTACAAGGTGATTGGCGGCAACAATTACATCGCGGAACGCCATGTTAATTCCTTGAGCGCGCACCGGAGACATGGGATGTGCAGCATCCCCCAAAAGTATGATTCCTGGTCGATGCCAGCGCGGACAGCGACCAACTACAACAGATAATCGCATCGGAGATTCGATCGTATCGGCACAGTTGCGGAAATGTTCGGCCATCCACGCAGGCGATAGCGATGCGAAAGTTTCCGCCCAGTCTGTGTGTTTCCAATCAGTTTTGTCATCTGCCGATAGCACCCAAGCCAGATGAAGTTTTCCTGATTCTGCCCCATGAAAGACACTAAATCCGCTACCGCCATTCAGGATGGAATAAAATACATTATCCGCCACAAACCGAGGATGAGCGGCAAGTTTAAACCACAGAACATCTATACTATTCTGCTGTTTTACTAACTCTAATTCTGCACGCTGTCGTACAACCGAGTTTCTACCATCTGTACCAATCACAAGTGCAGCAGGAATCTCTCGCCCATCTCCTAGCTTTACACCCGCAATGCGATCGTTGCTGTAGAGTAAATCTTTTACGGGAACACCTGGGATAAATTCAAACTCTGGATGCAACTGAGCTTCTGAAATTAGTGTTTCTAGCAAAGGCGGTTGCGATACCAGCGTACAAGGTCGATTGGACCCCATTGGCTCATCAACTCGAAATAGTTGCCGATCGCCCACAACGAACTCCCAGGCATCAATTTGTCGGTGTGGAACACCTTCGAGCATAGTAGATAAACCCATTTGTGCGATCGCATCCAATCCGCTAGGCATTAACCCTTCACCGCGAAACACTCGGTAGGCATCTTTTGCAGCCTCAACCAAGGTAACAGCAATACCTCGTTTCACCAGCAGCAACGCAAGTGCCGCACCTGTTGGCCCCGATCCCACAATTACAACTTGCGTCATTGCCATTCCCCATTGCTTTTTAATGTATTTCCCAGTTTAATTTCCATCCTAAGAGATAAAGCACTGCCCGCAAGTATTCATCCACTTCTGCTGAAAAAGATTCTGGTAAAGACCGAATTTGCTAGACTAAAATGTTTTATTAAATGATATCGATTCCGATTGCACCGTCCGTGATTGTTGACTAATAACTGATAACTAATGGCTGATGACTAATGACTCGGGGTCAAAAAACGGAAAATTGTGCGCTATCTTTGTTGGCAGCTTGATTCGACTTTACGCCCGACTTCGGAGCGTGGATTTGATATCAATTCCGGCAGTCAGGCCGGAATTGATATGATAAAGTCAAGGTCAATCATTCCCCCTTCCCCAACGGACCACTCCCCATCATTCCGGTGTAACGGGAATTGATATGACTTGCGATCGGGCTGATGCCTCCCCAGCCACAGAAAACATTCAAAGCGCTGCGTGACCGACAACTTGCAGGCTGAACCTCAAATCGATCGCCAAGGCCTCCACACTGACCATAAAAATTTATGGCTAATTGGCATCTCTTTCTAACTGTTGGGAAATCTCTTTGAGCGCAGCGATCGTGCAAATTAAGCGGGGATGCTCGGGATCGAATAAATCGAGTTGATCCCAGGGAATACGATATCCCTTATGTAGATTGCGGGCACCCAAAAGATGCAGCAAACCTGCGCCTAAATTCCAGGCAGACAAACGCTCCACGATCGCCGGTATGCCCACGAGATATTCTACAATTACCCAATCGTCGCCTTGCTGCTGGGCGCGCACCTCTTCAATGCGTCCAACGCGATTGCCCGTTGAATCAAATACGCATTTACCGAGCAGCAGTTCTAAGTGTAGTTCGCGGCTTGCCATCAACTTCCTCCTGGAATGTGTTTAATCACGCGATCGCGCAGCCAGACTTCGTAGGCTAATGCGGGAGTTTGTTCGGCATCGAGATCCACTTCCACATCAATGCCGATGTTTCGCACCTTCGACCAAGCAATGCGAAACGGTTCGGTTTGTTTAGCGCCCCACTTGCTGGCAATCGCGGCAACCCAACGCGCGCAACGGGGATGAACTCGATGCGCTAAGGTGGTGACTCCCGTTTCAAGATAGGCCAGTCGCGGTGGCTGTCCCTCTAGGAGTTCTACAATAATGCCATCGACCTTGCCCATCTTGCGTTGGTTGCGATCGACAATCTGATTATCTAGGACATCTCGAATAACATCCATATCAACCTCCAAGCACTTCTAGTGGAATGGCGACGATCGCTAGCACAAAAGCCAGAACCATTGTGAAAATGGTGATACTGTTACTGATCCAGCCGTTGCAATGGTCGCCCACATATTCGCGATCGTTCATCAAGACCAAGAACGGGATAATCGTCACCGGTAAAATTACGGCAGTCAATGCCATTGAAAATAAAGTTAGTTGCAACGGATCGATTCCCACAACCATCAGCAGTGATGCCAGAAATACAAACACTGTGTAAACAAAGCTGAAACGGGCTGCCTCTTTGGGATGCAAACTTTCACCCCAGTTCCAACCAAAAGCCTGCGCCAGAATATAAGCCGTGTCTAAGCTAACTTCCAAAGCCGCTCCAAAACAAGCAATGCCCAGCGATGCAGCAAACAGCACAAATCCCCAATATCCGAAAGGTTGGGTCAACATCAAAGCTGCTTGTTCGTAGCTGTCTACTTGAATTCCTCGCGGGTGCAATACCTGTGCCGCCACAATCAGCACTCCCAGCGAGACGACGCTACCAAACCCCATGCCTAGCCCAGCAACTGCACGATTTACACCGAGATGCGATTTATCCCATTTATCTTCAACCGCACCCGAGGAGTAGAAGTAAAACAAATACGGACTAATTAATGCGCCGAGGATGCTGACAGCAATAAACAGATAATGGGCGGTGTCTTGTTGGGGTACGGTTGGCAAAAGTCCTTCAGCAACCGCAGGTAATGCTGGACGAAGCTTGAAGGTTGCCACCACAAATGCCAGTGTAATCAGTCCTAGGAAGGAAATGCCGTTTTCAATCAAGCTAAAATTTCCCTTCCAAAGCAACAGCCAGATTGCAAAGGCAACGGGTAGCGCCCACCATTGAAAGCTAATGCCTGTTACGAGTTGCAGCGCAATACAGACGCCGCCAATTTCAGCACCCAGCACTAAAAAATCGACGATGACCTCGGCAATCAACGGGAATATGAAGAAATTGAAGCCCAATCGTTCGCGAACGGCATCTGCCAAAGTGTGTTTGCTGACTGCCGCAAGGCGACCTGACATTTCGACTAAAGCGATGACACAAATCGTCCCTAGAACGATCGTCCAAATCAAGTGGAACTCGAAGCTAGAGCCTGCTTCGGCGGCTGTGGCGATCGCTCCCACATCTAGGAAGCCACCAATACTGGTGACAATACCCAAGGCAATTTCCCGAATCTTGTTCACGACCGGTCTCCCTGGGCTTTGAGCAATGCTTCAAGCTGCTGTTGTTCAGTTGCAAGCTGCACCAGAGGTGTGGCGATCTCCGCTTTGCGGTGCTGCTTCACAGCCGTTGTCATCTGCTGAAGCGTTTGCTGTAACTGGTATATCTGTCTTGGCAAAGTAGGAGGGTCAGTCAAATCTTTGGTTTCCTTGGCAATTTCCTGCTGGCTCTTTTCCAAGGTCTGTTGAGCGTAGAGGTCGGGAATGCTACCCTGTTGCCAAGTCTCTCCCACCATACGAGCGGTCGCTGTCCAAGATTGAACCGTTTTCAACGTTTTGACGAACTTATCGTGGGAGGACGACGGACTGCAGCCAGCTAGCACCAGCAGCAGACTGGCGAGTAAAGCTTTTTTCATGGGTGGCGATCGACTCCTCTAAGCAGTTTTACTAATATTTTCCTGCTTCAAATCGGCAATTAACAGCATCCTTAGAGAGATTTCTCTCTTTAGGTAGGTTGACCTTAGTCCTAAAAAAGACGGTGTTTTTAACTGATTTACGATCGCCATCTTACAAATCGGGCTAAACGATCGATCGCACAACACCGCCATCGACTCGCAAGGCAGCCCCGTTAATAGCAGATGATACCGGACTGGCAATAAATGCGACAAGTGCAGCCACCTCCGAAGTCTCGGCAAAACGCTGAATCAGCGAAGAAGGGCGAGTCTTTTCAAAGAACTCTTTCTCCACTTGTTCGCGAGTCACCTTTTGGTTTTCTGCAAATCCTTGAATAAAATCTTCTACTCCTTCCGATCGCGTCGGCCCCGGCAGCACAGAATTAACCGTCACATTGGTGCCAACAGTAGTCTCTGCCAAACCGCGCGCGAGGGAAAGCTGCGCCGTTTTCGTAACTCCGTAGTGAATCATTTCTGCTGGAATGTTGAGCGCCGATTCGCTAGAGATGAAAATAATCCGCCCCCAATTTTTTGTCAGCATTAATGGCAAATATTTTCGAGCCAGCCGCACCCCGCTCATGACGTTTACTTCGAGAATATTCATCCATTCGCGATCGGAAATATCCTCAAATGCTTTAGCGCCATAAATTCCTAGATTGTTTACCAGAATATCAACTTCCGGGACTTGCTGAAATAATTCCTCGGCTCCGGTTGCCGTTCCCAAATCGGCAGCGACACCTTGAAGTTTGGCATCGGGAGCAATTTCTTTGATTTGGTCGATCGCCCTTTTTACCCGCTCTTCAGTCCGTCCGTTAACGATGACAGTTGCATCTTCTTTGGCTAGTTCGGTGGCAATTGCCAAGCCAATTCCTGCCGTTGAGCCACTTACCAATGCCACTTTACCAGATAGTTTTAATTCCATTTTTCTTGTCCTCCAAAAAGTATTTTAGTCCGCAGAGGCGGACTTTGTTTTTGTAGCCACGAATTCTATTCCTTGGCTTAATTTTGTGTTTTATCCACTGTAAATCCGATTTCTTGCCCGTAGGATAGTTCCAGCGTGTGACCGTCCGGGTCTCGCAAAAAAGCCCAGTAGCCGATCGGATATCCAGCATCTTTTGGTTCTTCAAGCAATACGCCTTCTTGACGTGCTTTGTCGCAGAGTTCGTCCATGTATTCGCGGCTTTTGCAACCTACTCCGAGGTGTGCAAAGGGAGACAGAACGGGATGTACGGACTCTGTTTGAATGAGCACAATTACAAAAGGGCGAGTGCGGTCAGAAAGCCAGACCACAGCAACACCTGCTTCTGCATCGATGCGGCGGTGAACGACCTCCATTCCAGCATACTTGGAGTAGAATTCGAGAGTGCGATCGACATCAGAAACGGGCAGTGCGATGTGTGTGAGACCGATATCACTCATATGTTATGTTGCTCCAGTCATATTAAGCTTAACCTCAAGAATTGCCACTTCCAATATCATAATTTTAATGAGATGCTCGCCACTTTGCCGCTTTCAGATCGATTTCTTTAATGAACCCATCTTTTCCGTCCATGTACCCCTGAATATTATCAGGGTATTTTTTGGCAAGTTTTCTCTTGAGTTCGCTGTATTCCTGGGCGGCTTCATAATGGGTAATCATATAATCTCGAAACGCTAAGTGGCGCTCTATCTGCGGTGAACCAACTTCAAAACTGTGAATGTGGTGGGTTCTAATCCCTGCTTCATTACCCTTGCGAAAAAAACGACGACCCGATATCCCAAACTCACCCATCGCTTGATAACCTAATGCCTCCATTTCAGAACTATGTGTATCAATTTTAAGAATATCTTTAACCTCAACTAACATATCGACGATCGGTTTTGCATGAATTTGTGGAATGGCTGTGCTACCAATGTGATGTATAGCAACCACATTATTTTTCCCAAGTGCAAGTGCAATCAGTTTCGACTCAGTTTCAAAGGCGCTGCGCCAATTTGGATCGTGCGGGACGACTTCTACTTTGAAAAAATCTACTTTTATTGACATGGCTGATAATTATTTGCTTTTTTTTATTTCATTGATTTACGATCGCATTTAACCGAAACAGATTTTATTATGCCTCATATTTTACGGGCGGCGCCCAAAGCTCTTAAACATACGGACAACGGGGAGAAACTGACTGTTTGGGAGAGAAATTTCAAACCGCTCAATCACCTGATAGTCAAATTTTGTGTAAAATGGCTCTCCCGCCAGCGTCGCAATCATCTCAACTTGCTTAAATCCAGCACGATCAGCAGCCAGTTCGCATACTCGCATAATCTGACTTCCAATTCTTCGGCGTGCCCATGCTGGATGAACAAAGAATGCACGAATCTTTGCCGAGTCGCTGTCTGGGTTGAGCAGGCTGTCTTCTGGATTATTTTTGCCTGAATCACCTCCATAAAGCATTTTACGCTTACTCCAACCACCGCAACCAACAATTTGGTGATTGTTCTCAGCAACAAAGTAGGTTTGGTCTAGAATCAGTTGACTATCAACCCCAAAAACTGTGCCCAGTGCGCCTTCAATCTGCTCTGAACTATAGTAGCCTGCTTGCAAAGCTCTAGCAGAATTAGGAATTAAAGTTGTCAGCTTAGGAATGTCTTCTAAGGAAGCTAATCGAATACAAAAATCCATTGAACCGATCGGCTAAACAAATCGCTATCTTAGTTTGTCACATCCGTGAAAGCCGCAATACAGCGATCGCCCGATCCTCCACCCCCAGCTTTAAGCAAACACCCAAATATCGAACCCTCCCCCATTCTTAAACTGTATGGCAGGCTATATGATTGACGGTTGGCAGCTTTTGAGAATCTAAATGCTAAACACAAATACAATAATTTCCAGT
Source organism: Microcoleus sp. S13_C5 (assembly GCF_036700845.1). NCBI lineage: Bacteria > Bacillati > Cyanobacteriota > Cyanophyceae > Oscillatoriales > Microcoleaceae > Microcoleus > Microcoleus sp. S13_C5. Next base: position 5,907 of record NZ_JAUBPR010000038.1, on the reverse strand, counting down.
CTGCTGTTATTTATCCCGGTTTCTATCGCCGGACACTTTCTCGGCTGGGAATCCTCCACAATCTTCATCACCTCGGCTTTAGCCATCGTCCCTCTAGCCGCCTGGATGGGGACGGCCACCGAAGAAATCGCCGTCGTCCTCGGTGCCAACTTGGGGGGTTTGCTGAACGCTACCTTCGGAAATGCCACGGAACTGATTATCGGCATCGTCGCCCTCAACGCCGGACTAATAGATGTTGTCAAGGCCAGCATCACCGGTTCAATTATGAGCAACCTGCTGCTGGTGATGGGATTTGCGATGCTGCTGGGCGGCTTGCGCTACAAAGAACAAGAATTTCAACCGATAGTAGCCCGATTGAACGCTTCAGCGATGAACTTAGCCGTGATTGCCATTTTGGTGCCGACTGCAGTTAATGCCACCTCTACGGGCATCCCTGCGGAAACTATGCAGAATCTCTCTAGCGCTGTTGCTATAGTCCTGATTGTCGTCTACGTGCTGACGCTGCTGTTTTCGATGAAAACCCACAGTTATCTGTACGATGCAGGCGTGGCAGAAATAGAGATGCTCGAAGAATTAGCCGAAAGTAACTTAGCACCAGACAGTCCAGACCACAAAGTCAATCTGCCGCTGTGGATTGCGGTGCTGTTGGCCTGTACCCTGATGGTAGCTGTCGAGTCAGAACTGCTGGTGGGTAGTCTCGAAGAAGCGACGGCGCGTTTGGGACTGACATCACTATTTACCGGGGTGATTTTAGTACCGATTATTGGTAATGCTGCCGAACATACGACGGCGGTGACGGTGGCGATGAAAAATAAAATGGATTTGTCGGTTTCTGTGGCCGTGGGTTCGAGTTTGCAAATTGCTTTGTTTGTTGCGCCTGTGTTGGTTTTGGCAGGTTTTGTCTTGGGCAAACCGATGGACTTGAATTTCAACCCGTTTGAACTTGTAGCGGTTGCGGTGTCGGTGCTGATCGCCAATTCTATCAGTTCTGACGGCAACTCTAACTGGCTAGAAGGTACTTTGCTGTTGGCAGCTTATACGGTTTTGGCGCTGGCGTTCTACTTTCATCCGGTAATTGAGGGACTTGTTTAAAAGGCTTTCTTATCGGGAAGCAAGAGGGAAGAGGGAAGAAGGCATTCAGCAGAAGGCGGGTTTTCCCACTCGCGGACTCTCCCACTCTCCCACTCTCCCCCTCGCCCACTCTCACTTATTTCTTCGAGAGTGGTGGTTGCGATCGTACAATTGAAATCTGGGTGGTCTCTCGTTAATTAGTTATAGTCTTTTTGTAGATTATCTGCTGTCATCAGGGATTTGTGACCTCGATCGGCTGTGACAAACAACAAAACCTTTGCCCTCAACCCGATCGTTAGACCGCAGTGCCATCGGTTATACAAAAACACGGGATGCTGAAGTCAATCAAGACTCAAGCCTCCCTCGACTTCAGAGACGTTGGAAGATTTCAATCAAGGGTGCTCATGAGTCTTTTACTAGGTGTGCTACGATCGTCATAAGTTGAAAATTGAGTCTAACTAGACAACGTAAAACCTCGTACTCTTATTGTTGAGTACGTCGTCCCACAAACACGGTGTTGCCGTCTAGGAAAACTCGTATTTGAACAAAAACCGAACTAGATAAAGAGGACTAATCAAATACGGTATGCCATACCGGAATTAACGATTTTAGAGAAGACACCTCTAATTTGGCTTGAGTAATCTTGTCAAGGCAAGTAACGCAAGCTGAATCAAAAATCTCACTAACCAAGAGTGCACAGAGGTTAATCTAATCGCTTAATACTTGATTAAACTTCCTCCGAGCTACTTATGACAAGCCTATTGACAGAGACGCACTTTTGTGCAACATTCTCAGAATAATGCCCAAAATCTGCAGGAAAAATTTTCTGGAAGAGTAAACGACGGTCGATTTAAAACTGACCAGCCTATAAAAAGGTCGAACGGGATACCACGATTCGTTAAATTGGTTGAAAATAATGGTTAAAGAATGGCTAAAAGCTTCCACAATAATAAATAGTTGTAGAGACTTCAAAAATAGGGTGCTGCTCCACCCGAATTTACGCCTGTGGACAAGTAAGAGCCGACTCTCTTGGCAGAAGCAGGAATCAGACCCTCTAGAAAATACTTCTAGTTGAATGGTGAAGCTTAGATAAGTTTAGCCAAGTTTTGTATAGCAGTGTCAAAGTAAAACTTGATAGAGCAACCTCAATCAGGGTTATGTGGCTTCTGTGAGTTATTGCCTCAATCCCAAATGCCCGAATCCCTCCGATCCAGCCAACTCTGGTAAATCCGCGTGTATCCACTGCGGGTCTGAACTTTTGTTGCAAGGTCGATATCGGCTAGTCGCGCCTCTCGGAGGCGGTGGCTTTGGCAGAACATTTGAAGTGGACGACAACGGCGCCCGAAGAGTGCTCAAAGTCCTGCTCAAAGAACATCCCAAAGCTGTAGAACTGTTTAAGCAAGAAGCCGACGTGTTGGTCAGGCTAAGACATCCAGGTATTCCAAAAGTCGATCGCGACGGTTATTTTACATTTACGCCCGCTCACAGCACAGAGTCTTTTCACTGTCTGGTGATGGAGAAAATTGCTGGGGCTAATTTGCAAGACTGGCTGAAACATCGGGGCCGCCCCATCAGTCAAGAACAAGCTCTCAACTGGCTCAAACAACTGTCGGAAATTTTAGACCAAGTTCACCGCCTCAACTATTTCCATCGGGATATCAAGCCGCACAATATTATGTGCAAGCCAAACGGGCAGTTAGTGCTGATTGACTTCGGGACTGCTCGGGAAGTGTCGGCGACTTATTTCGCTAAGGTGGGGCAGGGGCAAAATGTGACTGGTATTGTTTCCCCCGGCTACACGCCACCGGAACAAACTAATGGCAAGGCTGTTCCGCAGTCGGATTTTTTTGCTCTGGGGCGCACGTTTGTTTATTTGCTGACTGGGAAGCCGCCGACTGCGTTTCCAGAGAACCCGCGCACGGGCAGATTAATGTGGCGCAAAGGAGCTCCTCAGGTTTCCGACCCGCTGGCTAATGTGATCGATTACCTGATGGCGCCTTTTCCGGGAAATCGACCTCAAAGTCCGCAGATGGTTTTGCAGTGCTTGGAGGAAATTAATCTCGACGGCGGGGAAACTCAGTTGCCCACTCAGTTGCCGACGACGGGGCAAACTAAAATTCGCGCAACTGCCGGGCCGTCTGGGGCGAAGAAGCAGAGTTCCATAAACCGCCTCAGACCTCTGGATTCGGGATTGAACAAGACCGATAAAGATGTTTTTGATTGGAAAAAGAAGTTGCTGGCGGGCACGGCTGTTTTGATGGTGAGTATTGGCGTGTCTCAAATTTACGGTTCGCTGCGTTACGGGGAGTTTCCGGCAAACCCGGTGTGGCTGCTTTCTACTTTACCTAGCACTCATTTTTTGCAAGGAAAGTTGGATAATTTGGAGAGTGTAAATGCGATCGCCCTGTCCCCGGACGGTAAAACTTTGGTGAGCGCAAGCCTTGGGACGATTAGAATTTGGAATGTGAGGACGGAACGCCTCCGGGTGCCGCCTCTCGATTTGGTGCATTCTAAAAAATCGGTCAATACCGTGGCGGTGAGTCCGGACGGCTCGATTTTGGCCAGCGGCGGCGGCGACAAGAATGTGATTCTCTGGGATTTGAAGACGGGGCGACGGATGCGGACGATTCCCGCGCACAAAGCCGCCGTCAACGCGATCGCTTTTAGCAGGGACGGTCAAACTCTGGCTAGCGGCAGCGATGACAAAACTATTCGCTTGTGGAATGTCAGAACCGGCAGCAGGTTGCGAACTTTGAGCGGCCACGCCGGAGGAGTAAACGCGATCGCTTTTAGCAGGGATGGTAAAACTCTCGCTAGCGGCAGCCAGGACAAGACTGTGCGTTTGTGGAATCTCGGCACCGGAGAAGTCAGAAGAATTATCACAGGTCACGGGGGCCCGGTTACTGCTGTGGCTTTTAGCCCGAACGGGCAAATTGTGGCTAGTGCTAGCATGGACAATACGATCCGTTTGTCGAACGTGCAAGACGGGAAGCGCACCCGCACTTTTAAAGGGCATTCGAGCTGGGTGAGGACGATCGCCTTTAGCCCGGACAGCCGCACTTTGATCAGCGGGGGCGAAGATATTATAGTTTGGGATTTGAAGACGGGAAAAGAAAGAAGCACTCTTTCTGGTCACACTCAGTTTGTGAGTTGTGTTGCTATTTCCAGAGATAGCAAGACTTTTGTGACCGGCAGTCCCGATCGCACTATTAAGATTTGGCAAATGCCATAGTCCTACTATTTTAGATTTTAGATTTTAAATTTGAGATTGAAGAGTCGAGGCGATCGAGAAATCCAACCCCGACTCCGACGTGGAAGTCTGGGGATTGCCCGCCCTACAACTGTTACTTGCCACAATTGGCAAAAGTAGAAAACAGGTTAAATTCTGTAACCCTCCACGCTTGCCATGTCTGCCCGCCAGCAAAGAGACTGTACCTAGTTATGCTTTTATCGCTGTCCACATAACTTTGCCAACTTAAGGAAGCAACAGTTGGATACTGGGCTGGAAACTCCCCTGGTATAGGACTTACTTGGGATCTCATGTTCCATCCTACTTGCTTGCTAAATTCTTGAATTTGACCTTCGCAAGTTCGACAGCTAGAACCGCCCACTTTCTGCCAAATCTCTAACTGTGGAGTCAATCCATATTTGCCATTGCTCGATTGCATCCACAGCCGATCGATCGCCCGGAGGTTCGGACAAGACAGATTGGCGGGGTTGTTGCGGATCAGAGAGACTGTTTCTTGATCTGCTTCGTACCATTTTTTGGCTTCTAATAAGGATTGAAGTTTGCTAAATTCGCTGTTGCTTTCTTGTGAATGAGCGGTAAATGCTGGTTGCCAAACTGCCACAAATGTGCATATTAATGCGAGTGATTTTTGGCGAAGTTTAATCATGTTCCCTGAGTAAAAGTGGTTTAACAAGTAATCAGTTTACCATCTCTAGACCGAGAAGAAATCTTCAGAGCCGATGAGATTGGGATCAACGCCTGTCAAAGAAGCTAAAACTTCACCGCTGCTGGCTACTCTAATTAATGTGCCGTCCGTTCCCGGAGAAATTGATAGCTGTCCGAAGGTCAAGCCATTGATTAATTGAATGGTATCTTGAAAGTAGGTGAAATCAGAGATTGTATCAACTCCCAATCCCGCACCTAAAACAAATACATCATTGCCCGCGCCGCCGACTAGAATATCGTTTCCCAAACCGCCGTTGAGGGTGTCAAAACCTTTGCCTCCGCTGAGGATATCGTTGCCGTCGCCGCCATTTAAGAAATCATTACCGCGCAAACCGATCAGCACGTCATCACCTTCGGAACCGTTGATGATATCGTTGCCACTGGTGCCAGTCTGGTTGTCGTTGCCTGGAGTGCCGTTGATGACCTTTGGAGTGCTGCTGGTGTCAACAACAAAAATGTCGTCTGTATTGTTAGTATCCCCCGGCACTACGTAGTAGGGAGATGCATAAAACGCCACAAACCGCCCGTCGGCTGAGATGGAGGGATTACCTCCCTCCTCCGGATAGCCTGCTGAGTCTAGAGAGACGTTGGTGGTGGTATTGGTGAGCGTGTCCCGCACGAAGATGTCGAAGCTCTTGGTACCCACTATGTTGAAGACACCAGATTCAAACGCCACAAACCGCCCGTCGGCTGAGATGGAGGGGTTGTCGGAGCGAAAGTTCCTCTGATTGCCTGCTGAATCTACTGAGACGCGGGAGGTGGTATTGGTGAGCGTGTCCCGCACGAAGATGTCTCCGCTACTGTTAAGTAGTTAAGCAAAATTAATTACATAATTATCTCCAAATTCTTTAAGAATTCTTTCGACAGATGAAACAAGAGAT
>NZ_JAUBPR010000221.1:0-4619 GCF_036700845.1 Microcoleus sp. S13_C5 | reverse complement strand
TTCCGGCACTGTCTTCTCCATGTGCCTCACCTTATCAGATTTTTTTGGTTTTTGCTACCCCCGTGAACTTCTACCTTTTTTGTCACCATCTTTACGTCTCCCTAGTCCCACGACAACAACTAGAACTCGATCGTGTTCGACTTGATAAACTATACGATAGCGCTGTCCAACAGCTCAGGTGCTGCGAAATCCTGATAGGTTATCTACAAGGGCTTTGCCTTGCTTTTGTGGTTCAACTTTTAGTTGATCAATGCGATCGCGCAATTTTTCCTGTTCTTGTCGATCTTTGACGGCCTCCAACATTTCCAGTGCCAGTGACGTAAGCTGGATCTCATATTCGATCGCATTGTCTTCGTGATTCATAGTGCCAATTTTGCTTTGGCATTTTCCCAGGAAATAGTTTCGCCTTGGCGTGCTTGGGTGATGCTTTGGCGCAATTTGGCAACGAATTCTGTATCGGTGAGAATATCTAAGGTTTCTAACAGTTCAGTCAAATGCGTGTAGCTCATTGCAGCCATAACGGGAACGCCATCTTGAGTGATGATGATAGGCTCATTGATAAGTTCTTGGGGTAGGTTTGGAAGGTGCTGCTGTGCTTGGGCAATGGTGAGTCGTTTGGACATGGTTGTACTAAAGCAACATTACTTTTAATTTAGCATTTCGGCCCAACTAACGGGTTTCCAGCCGCTGACGCTGGTAACGAGTAAATCCAAAATCTAAGATCCAAAATCTAAAATCCAAAATGGATTGACGACGGCCCCCATCTGCGGCTACGCTTTGAAGTGAGAGGTTGCTTGCTTGTAGAGGAGGCAGCCCGCGTCGCCCAAAAATCTAGTTGCACTGCCCAAAGCTGCTGGTAACAGCAATGGACAGCATAACCGCCAAACTGGGACTAGCAGTCTGGAGGCTAACGGAGTATCTTAACATCCTCTGTAGCCGCCCTGCTATGTGTTGAAATGCGGGGCGGCTGGGTTTTTGGGTTTTTCTAGAAAACCCAAAACCAGGAGAACATATTATGTCACAGGAATTCGTGCCTGACGACAACAAATTTGAGCGCCCAAATGACGACTCAGCAGCAGTATGCGAACAGGAAGTGGTGCTGTTAACGGTTGTCGGTTCGCCCAAAGGTGTCAGGGAAACCATACTCACTTTGTACCGGCTGGGATTTGCAGAAGTGGGCGATTGGAGTCCCGTACAGCGTGCGGCTAATCCGAAGCAGGTGATGAGCGTGCTGATCCGTCGGAAGCGGGCTGATGGTACATCGCCGAGACAATCTGGGCGGTAAGCTGCAAGGTTAAATAGCTAAATTCGAGGGCGGGCTTTTAACGCTAAGCCCTGAGTCCGGCAGGGGTTGAAACCCCTGCCTCAAAGCTAAAGTCCTCGGTCGGGGACTCATGAATTCTTCAGTCCTCATAGCGAGGACTTTTGCTAAAAGCCCCGTGGAATTCATTTCCTGGCGGGCTTTCGGTTTAAGGCAGGGAATGAATGCCGCGTCTTTACTCATTGCGATCGAGCTAACTGCTGACAGTATCGTCACCCAAATTATTGAGATATTCTTGCAGCGAATCGCGAATATTGCGAACCCGATCGTTGTTAGGAGCAATGGCTAAAGATCGATTAAACATTTCCAGTGCTTCTTGCCAATTTTTGAGTGCTTCCTGTTGCTCAGATAATTTTGCTTGCAAATCACCCAGACATCGCAGCGCAATCCCTTTGCTGTTGAGAGTCAAGATATAATCCGGTGCAATAACTAAAGCAGAATCAAAGGCAGCGATCGCCTCTGAGTAAGACTGTTTTGCCGCCTCAAACTCACTTAGTTTTACTTGTAACTCGCCCAGATCCTGCAGCGCAATCCCTTTGTTGTTGAAAGCATAGTTATCATCCGCTGCAATTTGTAAAGCAGAATTATAAGCAGTGATTGCCTCAAAGTAAGAGACTTTGGCAGCCTCAAAATCACTTAGATGTGCCTGCAAATTACCAAAACTTTGCAATGCAAGCCCTTTATTGTTGAGAGCATAGTTATAATACGGTGCAATTTGCAAAGCAGAATTACAAGAAGCGATCGCCTCAGAATAAGAATGTTTAGCAGCCTCAAACTCACTTAGCTTTACTTGTAACTCACCCAGACTTCGCAGCGCAAGTCCTTTGTTTTTGAGAACAGTGATATTATCAGGTGCAATAAATAAAGAAGAATTAAATGCTGCGATCGCTTCAGAGTAAGACTGTTTGGCCGTCTCAAATTCACTTAACTGTGCTTGCAAATCACCCAGACATCGCAGCGCATTCCCTTTGCTGTTGAAAGCATAGTTATAATCCGGTGCAATAACTAAAGCAGAATTAAAGGTAACGATCGCCTCAGAATAAGAACGTTTGGCAGCCTCAAATTCACTTAGCTGTGCCTGCAACTCACCCAGAAATCGCAGGGCAATACCTTTGTTGTTGAAAGCATACCGATCATCCGGTACAATGTGTAAAGCAGAATTGGAAGCAGCGATCGCCTCTGAGTAAGATATTTTTGCAGCCTCAAATTCACTTAACTCTGCCTGTAACTTACCCAGACTTCGCAGCGCCGTCCCTTTAGCGGTGAGGGTAGCTGTATCTTCGGAAGTTAGGATAAGTTCCCGATCGTAAGCCACAACTGCCTCTAAATATTCCTTTTTTGCCTCTGCGTATCGAGCTAATCGAGCATAGTAATCTCCCTCCGATCGGGAAATTATACCAAGCCAATAATCACTCTTAATCCACAACTCATCTCTAACACCCAGCAACGACTCGCATTCCCCGTAACGACTCAGCCCCAATGCTTCCTCAAACACCTCTACCCATTCCCTCACACCCCGCTGCCAATCCAAGCGATTAGCATGAAAAATTGCCTCCGCCGCATTCCCCACTTCTCGATAATGCCCCTCTAAAACCTCATGAGCTCTGCGAGTTTTCGGATGATCCCGATCGGCATCCAAACGCCGCAATAAATCGTGAATCCGATACCAGTTATCCCCCCGCTTCTGCGATTTCCACACAAAGGAAAAACCCGTCAACATCTCAAAATTTGCACTGCTTGCATGGAAGTGGCAACCAGATCCCAATTTTACGTACAAATCCTCATCAAAAGCGCGACCAGCACTCAGCGAATGCACGGCCGATCGCACTTCTCGATCGACATAACTCAGCAACCGATCTGTTAATTCCGCAGTCTTGTTTTCCAACTTCGGAATCCGCGCAAAATCCGACGACATCAACTCAATTCCCCGCCTTCTTTCTGCCAGCACCGCATCCGCGCACAAACCCAAATAAAACGGATGTACCTGCAAATTCTCCCAATTATCAGCGGGATTGACGCTGGCATATTTAATTACAGCATCTGCCAAATCTGCCTTGTCAATCTTCACTTTGTGCAAGTAATCCCTCGCATCATCCGGCGACAAATGCCACACCAATTGTGCATCTATATAATATGCGGGAATCGGAAACCTTGACGCATTCGGCCACCGCAATTGCGTCACCGGACACTCTCGCCCCGCCACAACAACGACAATCCCCAACTTGTAATCCAATGCCCTCAACAACCGCCGAAACCACTCATCTTGATACCAAAAAGTTGCGCCTTGAGAATTGCGTTTTTCATCCCACATTTTCTCGTGAGTATCGAACAGCATCACTAGGCGATCGGGTTTATTTTTGCCAGCCATGGCCGCATTCAAATCCCCAGCAAACAATTTCGGCAAATAGTCTGTTAACTCAGTATCAATATCTAGACGGCGAATTTCCTCCGCCTTTTCATCGCTGACGCCGAGGCGAGTTTGAATTAATTTTATCGCTCCCTTAATGCCGCTCAATTTAACTATGCCTTTAATCACGGCTACAGCTTGCGCCACCACCGGAAAATCCGCAAAAGTTTCAAGGGCAGGTGTCACCAATTGAATTACATCATCGGGAAAAAGTTGGCTGAGAGTTGCGTCAGACTCGCCTTTGTTCAGCAAATACCAAAAGCAAGCAAAGTCATAATTGGAAAACTTAAATTTATATTTTTTTGCTGCTTCTGCAACATTTCGGCGCAGCATCAGCAAGCCGTAAAATCTATCTTGCGGTTTATCTTCTTTAATCGGTATCAATCCGAAATCGTGTCTGACTGCGGGTATGGGAGTGTAGGTTTTAGGTTCAGCATAGCGCACAAAATCAGCAACTTGGGCGGCTTGTGATTCTGGGATGTGGTGCAATTGTTTCCACACCTGCGGCGAAAATCTTTTGCAGCAGTGAAACTGCAAGTGTTGTAGCAGCAAAGACTTGCCGTTGCCTCCATCTCCGTAAAAATACAAAATTTGTTGGCGCGCGGGGTCTTCGTTTAAATAAAAGGCAAATCGGCGGGTAAATTCGTATCTGTCGGTAAAAAGTTCCAGTTTGCGATCGCCGCTAATAGATTCGCTTTCAAAATCTTCGTCGTCAATTGGCATAAGTGTGCGGGTGAGGTGTAATTTAATTATAAGCAAAAATTAGATGGGTTCGGTGATTGAAATCTCGTCTCCACAAACTTTAGTTTCTCTCTAATACCAATTTAATATGAAGCTGCATAGAATAGGGCTTCAAGAATAAAATTGTAAGATGACAACGAACTAATTTGC
>NZ_JAUBPR010000037.1:0-52116 GCF_036700845.1 Microcoleus sp. S13_C5 | reverse complement strand
TCAACGGAAAAACTTTGGGGTTCCCACTTTTCACAACTGATAAAAAAATTCCACCCACATCTGCGGAATGTGGGTTGAAGGTGGCCCAATTTGTGACTGTTTGCGCTCCTGCGTCTTCGTTGACTGTTGTGGGGTTGATGGCGGTGAAGCTGGGTTGGTCGTTGACAGAATTAACTGTAATCGTGAAAGTTTGGGTGGTGGAAGTATCGACACCGCCGTTAGCAGTGCCGCCGCTATCTTGGACTTTTACATCAAAGGTAGAAGTGCCGTTAGCGTCGGTGGCGGGAGTGTAGGTAAGATTCCCGTTTGCATCTATTGCGGGTGCTGTGGCAAATAAGCTAGGGGTGCCGATGTTACTAACAGTATAAGTGGCGGTTTGGGCAGCTTCGTTGGCTGCACCGGCGTTGAAGGTGGCCCAATTTGTGACTGTTTGCGCTCCTGCGTCTTCGTTGACTGTTGTGGGGTTGATGGCGGTGAAGCTGGGTTGGTCGTTGACAGAATTAACTGTAATCGTGAAAGTTTGGGTGGTGGAAGTATCGACACCGCCGTTAGCTGTGCCGCCGCTATCTTGGACTTTTACATCAAAGGTAGAAGTGCCGTTAGCGTCGGTGGCGGGAGTGTAGGTAAGATTCCCGTTTGCGTCTATTGCGGGTGCTGTGGCAAATAAGGCAGAGTTGCTGATATTACTAACAGTATAAGTAGCGGTTTGGGCCGATTCATCGGCTGCACCGGCGTTGAAGGTGGCCCAATTTGTTACTGTTTGTGCCCCAGCATCTTCATTAACGGTTGGGTTGGTGGCGGTGAAACTGGGAATGTCGTTGACTGCGGTAACGGTGATGGCTGCGGTGTCGGTAGCGGTGCTGAAGACTGTGCTGCCGCCGTTGGTGCTAGTGTTAGCTGTGCCGCCGTTGGTTCCAGAGAGCGTATCCCAGGCGCGGAAGGTAATGCCGTTGGTGACGGTGCCGTTGTAGTTGGCGGTTGGTTGAAAGTAAATGCGGGTATTGGCATTGGCGGCAAGTAAGCGAGCGTTGGTATCGGATACTGCACCCAAGGGCTTCCAAGTAGTACCGCCATCTATGGTGTAGGACCAACTGCCGTTAGTGGTGTCGGCGGCGGTGATGGCGATGCCTGCTACGGCGCCAGTGTCGGGGTCGATAATGTTGTTTTGCCCTGTACCGATGGCAGCAATGGATGAGATGAGGTTGCCGACAGCGCCTGTGGGTGCAACTGCATCTTCTAGGATGGTGCTGAGGGTGACGACGGTATCGGCAAGGACGGGGGCGGTGTTAATGCTGCCGTAAACATCGTTATTATCTTGGTTAACTCCTTGACCGTTGGCGGGGGTGTTGGCAGTGGGGGTGCTTGCTTGGTTGGCTGCGGTGTTGCTGGTGAAGGTGGCTCCTAATGTGCGGACAGTGGGTAATACAGTTGGCATTCCCTGGTTGTTGCCATTGCTGCTGTTAGTGAGGGACTGCATGGCGAAAATTGCCCCACCTTTGCCTCGGCCGGGGTTGCTGCCGCCGTTACCGCCTGTACCGCCTGTAGCAGTGTTGCTGGTAAATATGGTGCTGTTAAGGATGAGAGTACCTTGACGGATGAATACTGCACCCCCCAGGCCCGCGCCACCGCCCTTGTAGTCACCGCCGAAAGTGCCGCCACTGCCGACGCCACTGGCAGTGCCGCCGCCGCCGCCGCCGCCGTAGCCGCCGTTACCGCCCAAGCCGCCGCCGCCGCCACTGCCGCCGACGCCACTGCCGCCGCCGCCACCGAAGCCGCCACTGCCGCCGACGCCAGTGCCGCCGACGAAGCTGCCACTGCCGCCACTGCCGACGCCGCCGCCGCCACCGAAGCCACCACTGCCGCCGACGCCAGTGCCGCCGACGAAGCTGCCACTGCCGCCGGTGCCGTTGCCGCCGTTACCGCCGAAGCCGCCGGTGCCGCCGGTGCCAGTAATGTTGGCACCATTATTAGCCGGATTCAGAGGCACAAAATTAGCACCGCCGCCCGTGCTACTAATAACTCCACCATTTCCGCCAATGGCAGAGTTATTAGAAAAGGTGACAGAATTCAGGCTGACTGTGCCGTTATAAACAAACAAGCCACCCCCCATGCCTGCACCCCCACCGCTCCCATTTCCGCCCTGGGCGCGACCCCCGCTAATGGTCATGTTGGAGAAATCGACGATTCCAGACTTGACAAAGAAGGGGCGAACGTCACCCGTATTATTGCTGCCACTGTTATTGGCATCTCCGCTGACGGTGAAACCGCCACCACTAAAGGCGATATTGCTGTCGATTAGCTGATTCGGAGTTTGCGTAAACCTGACACTGTTGGTGAGGGTAATAGTGTCATCTCCGGCTAGAGAATTAGCATCTAAAATTGCTTTGCTCAATGTGCCTGCTACAGTGCCTGTGCCATCATCAGTTGCCACCGTGACATTAAAGTTAGCCAGTGTATAGTCATAATCTTCCATCGCCTCCCGATTAAACGGTACGGCGGCTTCTATTTTGCCCGTTGCTATTTCTAAATCCCAGTCGCCACCTTGGGCTGCATTTCCGGTTAAATCGTTAGATGCTGCGACATCTGCCCCGGTGAGTTCGCTCAATTGCTTGACAAAATTATGACCAGTTTCTCCGGCGGCTACGTCGCATCCATATAAGAGGATGTCGCCATCTTCTGTGAGGGCATTTCCCCAGTGTTTTAGCTGGGTGTTGAATTTTTCTAGATCATTTCCATTCAGTACATCTGTACCGAGTTTGACACTGCCTTCGCTGCCGTGAGAAAGGATGTGTACGGCTTCTATATCTTTTTGATTAGCCAAGGCGTTTGTAATTTGCTCAATGCCACTCAAATTTTCATTTAAAACGAAAATTTGAGCTGCGTCAGTGTTTTGAATCAGGCTTTGATAGTCTTGTACGGAAGAGTATACGAAAATAATTTGCTTGTTCGTGGTTGGTGAGTTCATGGTTGGTGATATTTTGGGGATTTAGTGTTTATATATTCAAGTGCGAAGCGCTGCCCTGATCGAAGCACACGTCGAACAATCAGGACACGGCGATGTATCTAAGGCCGATCAACTGAAGCTTTAAACCGGCCAGTTTTCTCGCTCGCCCGCTAGTCCGCCAGGGAATGAATTCCCTGTCTCATAGCTAAAGTCCTCGCTTCCGAGGACTAATGAGTTTTTCAGTCCTCGGAAGTGAGGACTTGCGCTTTGAGGCAAGGGTTTTAACCCCTGCCTGACTGTGGCTTCGCGACAATGGCGCTGGCGCGACTATTTGTGGCATCAGTCCAAAATGACAAGCCATCAAATCGCTCAAACAAATCGGGGGGTAAAATTGTTTTTCTCGGTTTAAACTCGACTTGAGCACGCACTTGATGTAACCCTTGTGTTTTGAGCTTATTATCAAATTCTGGCTCTTGATATTGAACATTCTCGAAATCATGCTCAAAAGCCTCTTCGCCAAGAAATTGATAAATTAGCGACATCGTTTTAGCCGGCTTTATGGTTAATAGGTCGTAATCTACCAGTAGAAGAGATGCACTCTGTTCGCTATAAAATGCTTCTTTAAGAGCGTTGTAAGCATAACCAACTAAACGGGAACCCTGACTTAATGCTTCGGTGCGGCTGTAGACTGTAGCCCGTTCCGCTGAATTATTAAATAACCTGGAAACATCAAAGGCGTTGCGCCGAATCAGTAGCTCAATGCTGTCCATAATCCAAGCGATATTTCGGACGCAGCAGATAACTTTAGCTTCAGGAAATAATTCCCGAATTAAGGGCAACTTGCTGCACCAAAGACGATTGGTGTCGAAGATCACTTCTTTTTCAGCTTGCGGGTGATAATAAGCTGAAAAGATGCTCATAATCAGTGCCCGTTTTTGTTCAGAGGAAATGAACGTGGAAAATTCATTGTCTTCGCTCATCGCTTCTAGCATCCGCTCCACTAATCCCCCCACTGGGCTAGTCATAGCTGCGTGAAAACGGGGATTTTGGCGCAATAAAGCTGCCAGCAGAGTAGATCCCGATCGCGGAAGTCCTGATATAAAGTGGGCTTTCACTGACCTCCCCTTGGAATGGCTACATAACTTATATCCAACTTAAATCTATCATACTAAAGGCATATTTTTAGACCATTTTTTATTATTTAATATTTCCCAACACAACATCCAAATTTACGAGATATTTAAAATCTAGACCTCGTGGGTTGACTTTCCCTATCTCTATCATTACTTCCGGACTCTGCCTTTATAAGTCGGAAAAGTCGGCTCTTTGCCCTGATTACAGAATTACTTTGGAACTTTAACCGCAGATGGTGGCGGATATACGCAGATAGACGCAGATTAGGATACAGTTTGTTTAGTCACTTCTACATAAATATGTTCTAACCGCACCGGATACCGAGCAATTGAATCAATAGAAATTCCATCGAATAGCAAAATAATCTCTTTTAATTCTAAACGTTCCGGCAGCCAAAAAGCTAAATCGCTACCGTAGCGGCGGGGGATGAAACTGCATTGTTTAGCGCGGGCGATGGCTTCAGCTTCTTGGTCTGTTTTTACCACGATAATTTCTTGAGCTGGAATCAGTTTTTGCAACTCCTCCAAACTGCCCTCAGCCACAATACTGCCATTCTTTAAAATCCCGATTTTATGACACAGCCGCTCAGCTTCATCCAACAAATGAGTTGTCAGCAGAATTGTAATTCCTTCCGATTGCAAGCGCTGAATTAACTCCCAAATTTCATAGCGAGCCTCAATATCTAAACCCGTTGTCGGTTCATCTAAAATTACTAATTTAGGCTGGTGTACCAAAGCCACCGCAATATTCAAACGGCGCTGCATTCCTCCGCTCAAAGTTTCCACAGGGCTTGTAGCTCTATCTGTTAAATTAACTGCTTTCAAACACTGTCTTACTTGATAGCGCCGCTGCTTGCGCTCTAAGCCGTAAATTTGAGCAAAAAAGTTGAGGTTTTCTTCGCAGCTAAGGCTTTGGTAAAGCAAATTTTCTTGAGGCGCTACCCCTATTAACAATTTTGTAGCTTCGGAAACAGGTTCGCCATTTATAGAAACTTTGCCGCTATCTGCATTTAGCAAATTACATAAAATATTGATAGTTGTAGTTTTCCCAGCCCCGTTTGGCCCGAGCAAACCGTAAATTTCTCCAGATTGAATGTGCAGTGTTAAATCTTTAAGCACTGAACGCTCGCCGTAGGATTTATTTAGCTTTTCTATTTGCAGCACTGCTTTGATTCTCCGTATTATTTTATATATTTACCGTTGTTTCTGAACGATTAAACCGCAGAGAGCGCAGAGGGCGCTGAGTCTCCAGAAGAGAGAGATGAATAATTACGACATAATGAACTCGTTTTAAAGTCTTCTTTCTACTCTCAGCATCCTGCGGTAAGAAAGCCATCCACCTGCAATCATGGCAATAGAAAATATGAATAAATACCAAAAGTGTTCTGCAATATCAGCCAAATCTTTGCCGTCAGCCCACACGCCCATCAGCGCTTCGTTCATGTGATAAACTGGATTATACTGGGCCAGATCCAGCAGACTTTTGGGAAACAGCGAAGTAGGCAAAAATGCGCCTCCTAAAATCAACAAAGGAACGCCGAAAGCGGCTACTAGCGAGTTGACATCTTCAGTGCGCCTCGCAAACTGGGTGCCGAGAATAAAGCCTACACCTACATAAGATACAATACTGAGCAGAATAATCGCACATCCTAGCAGAATAGAGCCTTGGAATTGTGCTCCTAAACAAGAGGCGATCGTGTATACTAAAATTACCTGGCCGATGCCGATGCAACTGTGAGCCAGGAAAATTCCTAAAAAGTAGGAAGTGCCGCTCAGCGGGGAAATAAACAAGCGTTTGAGGGTATGCTGTTCTCGCTCTGCTACTACTGTTGCTACGCTACCACCGAGACAGCTAAAAAATAAAGCCGCTCCTACTAAGCTTGCAGGTGCAGCAGTTTCAAAGGCTTTTGCTGTGGTGAGATTAGCGCGTTCTTTTAAAATCAAACCGTTAATTAGCAAGATAGAAACTGGAAATATACTCCACAAGACTAAGCTGCGCCGCCGCCTCCCCAATTCAATTAAAATTCGCTGTGCTACTGCGAGCGTTTCGTACCAGTATTTCATAAGAAATTTATTAGTATTGTTATAATTGGGAATTGGTAATGACGCCACCGCATATCATACCATATAGCAATCCTTGCAGGAGTCGTAAATTTTTTACCCCACCCCAACCCTCCCCGAACCCAAGGGGAGGGAGTAAGAAATTCACAAATGATGCGAGGATTGCTATAGAGATGCCAATAAGTTTAGCTCTCAATAAAAAACCCGCGTCGGCGGGTTTTGTGATTTTAGAGGGATAGGTTTTAACACCAGTTAAAAAAAAGAACGGAACTGTAACACGTTCCCAACCCATATCGAATCAGTTATTCCCAATTCTTTAATCGAAAATCGAAAATCTAAAATTCTATAACTTGTCGCCCTCTGTCGTTGCTCTCAATTAATACTAAAGTTCTTACCTCTGTAGCATCCTTGAAAAGAAGTTAAACTGGTGCCGTTTTTCTGTTCCAATTTAGTCACGAGGGAAGAAGTATTGGAACTGTCAGCGGTAGCACCCCACTTGTAGATAAAGTCACCGAGATTGTCTCCGGTTTCTTCGTAGCTGTGCTCTTCTACCGGAATTCCCGAAACTCCTGAAACAGTTTGGTTGTGGTATCCGTTAACGATTATTTTTTCGATAACTGCGCCCGGTTCTGCGGTAATGTTCCATTGCACGGGTTCGTAGGCTGAAAGTGCGAGAATTATTGGCTTGTTTCGGCGTTCTACTTTGACTTCGATCGCCCTTTTAGATAAATTTCGGTCCTTGTGATCCGCATTGGCTTCGTAAACGCCTATTAAATGAAGTTCTTTGTTTCCGCTTGACGAACCGATATAAGCTGAAAAATCGTCTGAACCGCCAAGCCCGCAGTTGGCGCCAGAACTAATTGGGGAAATAAAAGCAGCTTTTTCGGCTATTTTCTGCTGCACCGCCGGCACTACCCACAATCCGGTTCCGATGCCTAAAGCACCTATCAAAGCAGCCGCGATACCGAAAGGAAGGGCATTTGTGAGGTGGCGAACAACTGGTTTGGCTGTTAGTTGAGATAGCGTTTGCTGCCAAGTTTCACCAGTTTGATCGGCATTCCCGCCATCGAGACAAGCCAATAAACCTAAACTTTCCGGCTGTTCAAGCAAACTTTGAACTGTTTTCCCTTCGCCGACGTAGAGATTTCTAGTTTCTGTGTCTAAAAGCAGCCAGTAGCGATCGCCCTCGCCCAGGTTGTACTCTTGTACCGCAGGATCGACTAAATCGTGCTGCAAAAACACCAGCCAAGCCATATTATTGCCAGTGCCGACAGTTTTGCCGTCGCTGGAAATAAGTTGGTCGATGTCGGGTTCCCAGCGCCAAGCTACCCAGCGACTATCTCCTCGATAACCGAGGGATTTTTCAAGTTGCGGATGAGCGGTTATTTCTAAGCGTTGAACTAAGTTTGACACTAGATGTCCTCCTCAAGTGCGATCGGGTCTAGAGCAATTTTGTTCCAATTTATTAAAACAAATATTTTGCTCATGAAGAGCCTCCGAATAATCGGGTTAATTTTGTCTCGCTAATGTTATCAGCCGGTACTTTCCAAACCACACTGGCTTAACAAAAATATTCCTGTTGAATGGTTTAGCTTGAGAACTTGGAGCTGGCGAGCACCCGCCTGGTAATAATTTTAACCTGTGCCGATCGCTAATCCTGTTACGGATTAAAGCTGGCTATTTCTCACTGCTTCTACCTGGTTGTCCAGTTTTGAAAGAGTGCTTGGCTGATAGCGTCTACAAGTTCTTAGCTTAACTTTTATTTGGCTACTCTGCTACAAAATATGCCGATCGCACCTGAGAGCAATATTAAGCAGGCAAATAAATATTCCGGCTTTCTCGCGGGTGAAATATCCCTTAAAAAGAGAACGTTTCCGAGAAACCCGGTTTCTGTGATGAAAGTTCTGACACTTCGCCTATTACTGGCGGGGGCCATCAATCGCATCTCTAGTCGGTGCAACACCTCCAGGACCAAAGGAACTCGGCGGCACTCTCGGAAGATTGATATTGGGATTGGGCACTAAATCGCCGTTGCCGCCGCCAGCAGTTCCACCCGTGGGAGACGCACTGTTATTGGGACTGGTACTCGGTGAACTTCCCGGATTGAGATTATTGGGATTGGTATTCGGCGAAGTTCCCAGATTGGGATTGTTGGGAGTGATATAGGGCGAACTTCCCGGATTGAGATTATTGGGATTGGTGCTCGGTGAACTTCCCGGATTGGCATTATTGGGAGTACCTGCGGGCGAAGTTCCCGGATTGGCATTGTTGTTGGGAGTACCTGCGGGCGAAGTTCCCGGATTGGCATTGTTGGGATTGTTGGGATTTGCCGTGCCTGTAGGAGTAGTTATCGGGGTACCGGCCCCATCTCTGGTGATGGCGTTGGGGTTCGGGGGAGCAGGCGGAGCGCCTGCATTGGGGTTATTGGCAGGAGCATTGGCGGGGTTGCCCGCAACCGGATTAGTGTTTTGGGGAGCAGCATTGCTGCCGCACAAGCTGACTAAATCAAAAGTTGTGCCGCCTCGGGTTTCTATGAAGCAAACCGGCACATTTACTTGGGGGTTTGAGGCTCTGGGAAAATCGGCTGTTCCCGGCATGGGACGGCTAAAGGCAGCTTCAGCCATCAGTGGGGTAAAGGCCGCCGATAGAGCGGCGATTGTTCGCAATAATCTCATCAGCGTTTCCTCAAAAATTGAAGTTTATTTTCTCCAGTATTGCCTATAAATTGGCAAGTGTCGTCACTCTAAAAGCCGATCGAGCTTTTTGACAACTGCTTCTACAGGGCCACCGCTAGCTGAAACATCTCGCGAATCCAGAAAGTGCAGGTAGAAAAAGCCGATAGTGCCACAGTCGCGCATCCGTTGCCCTTCTTCCTTGATATTTTTAGTACCGAATTCGGGGGTCAACGTAAGCATTCAAAATATCAATTACAATGCTGGCAATTACGACAATTGCCGCAAAAAACACCACAATACCTTGAACAGTTGGATAATCCCGCAAGCTAATCGCTTCGTAAAGGCGATTTGCCAACCCCGGCCAAGAAAAAGTAACCTCTGTTAAAATAGCACCGCCCAACATTGCAGCAAAAGTCAATCCTAAGATAGTTATCACCGGAATTAGTGCATTTTTCAGAGCGTGAGCCCATAAAATCTGCAATTCGGGAATGCCTCTAGCTCTCGCTGCTTCGACATAATCTGCTTGCAAAGTTTGCTTGAGATTCACTCTGACAATGCGCTCGAAAATGCCGCTCAAAAGAATCCCCAACGTCAAACTCGGAAGTGCCAAATAATGCAAAGATGTGAGAAACTGACCAGGATTAGCGCTCAGGAGACTGTCAATAGTGTATAGTCCTGTGTAGCCTTCGGGGGCGGGGGATGTGACGGGAAAGCGAGTTCCCAGGGGAAACCATCCCAACTGCACCGCGAAAATTAATTGCAAAACCATGCCAGCCCAAAAAGCCGGCAGCGAGTAAGTGATAATGCCAAACAAACGGCCTGCAGCATCGAAAATACTGTTGGGGCGAGATGCTGCCAGGGAACCGATACTGATGCCGACAATTAAAGCTATGGCCATGCTACAAACTGCTAATTCCACTGTAGCGGGGAAATAGTCTCCGATAATTTGCCACACGGTTTGTCCGCGAGTGGTGATTGAGGTTCCCAAGTTCAGACTGAATAAGTCTTTCATGTATTTGAAATATTGCTCCCACAGGGGTGCGTCGAGGCCGAGTTGAGTTCGCATTGCTTCTTTGGCCGCTGCGGGAGCTCGTGAGCCAAGAATGGCATCTATGGGGTCGCCTGGAGTGGCCCGCAACAATAAAAATACTGCTGTGGTGATTGTCCACAACATTAGGGGTGCGAGCAGCAAGCGGACAAAAATATAAGATTGCAGGGCTTTGGAACGAGACATAATATTTGGGAATTGCCAATTGCGAAGTCATTAGTCATTAGCCAGATGTTGAATACCAATTTTTTATGAGGCTGCACATATCTCGATCCCCCCTAGCCCCCCTTAATAAGAGGTGGACAAGATTCCGATCAAAGTCCCCCTTATTAAGGGAGATTTAGGGGGAGCGAGATATCTGCAACTTCACATTAAATTGGTATAAGGCATCAGGCAGATGGAAGGTAGAAGCTGGAAGAAACAGATATTTTATATCTGCGGCTTCCGTGTCGCGAATCAGGGGAATTGGGAATTGCGAAGAGAAATTTGAGTTGATTTTTGCGAAAAAGTCGATCAACTTTTTCGCTATTCCCGATTTTTCTATTCGCCCAGCAGCGATTCAAATGCAGCTTGCAAAGACTTGATATCGCCTACTCTGGCTACTAACAAGTTTTCGCTGCCGGCATCCCGCAGCCTGTGTCTCCAATACTGGATGCTATCGGAGTTGTTCATCCAGAAACTAATCACGGTGTCTACAACTCGATCGACATCCCAGCCGCGGTTAGGAGAAACTGTCTCTACGGATGCCACAAACGCATCAAGAGTACACTTCCGGTTTGCCAAGTATTCTACACCGGACGGCTGCTGTTGTTGCAGCAATTCCTGCTGCTGGTTAAAAAATGTTAAAGTTGGAGATACGCCCAGGATTTCAAATGTATAGTTCATGTCATCCTCCAGAAGTATTATTTTGCCAAAAGATCGATCGTCCAAAAAAGCCAAAAACGCTTTACTTTGCTGCCCTCAATGAACTGCAGATGTTTCAATTATCCTATGAGCGCTCGATCGGGATTTTGGTCGATTATCTTATTAATAGCAAATTTTCTAACAGTGGATTGTCACATAATTTACATTTGTGCTGGCACTGTAGAAAAAAGAAAAATCAAATTTTTATTAAGCAGGGGTAAGGTGGGCACCCGCACCCGGAGGAAGTGATACAGTTTTAGATTATTTGAGATTTTAAATGGGAGCATCTCACTTTTGCAGCCAAGGTAGAAATTGGAGTTAGGAGTCAGGAGTCAGGAGCCAGGAGAAAAGAGGAAGAAGGAAGGAGGCAGAAGAAGTGTTTTTACAAATATGAGATGCTCCCTTTTAAATTTTAGATTAAAGAATAGAATAATTGGGAATGACTGATGACAAGCAGGGTTGGAATCGCGGGTCTACAATTGCATTTTTTCTAACCTGGTGTGACTTTTTGGCCGCGAGTCCCCAGAGCGATCGCCACATTCACACAAGTAGTGGCATGATTAATATTACAAGTTTTTACAGTAGCCGTGGAAACCTCAGCCAAGTTTTGAGTGGGCGGCTACCGCACTTCACTATTGCTGTACAACTTTGCAACTTATATTATCTAGGGCATCTTTTAAACGACAAAGGATAGGCAAACCCGGTAGGTGTCACAATATTGATGTTATTGAAAAGTCTGAACAGTTGTCTGATGAAAAGCTCGCCCAAGATGTCACTGAGCCTAGTTTTGTTGATACCGCTGGTGGTGCAAATCTCCGTAGCAGTCGGTGTGACTGGATGGCTGTCGTTTCGCAACGGCCAGAAAGCCGTCAATGACCTTGCTACGAGGTTAAGCTTGGAAGTCGCAGCGAGGACGAAAGAAAATTTCCGCAGTTTTGGGGATGTGTCTCATCTATTCCTGCAAATGAATACTGCTGCGATCGCCTCTGGAAACTTAGACCCGGAAGACTTCCCCAACTTAGAGCGCTATTTGTGGAACCAGACCAAGCTGAGCGATCGAAATACAACCATCTACTACGGCGACGAACAGGGAAAATTCCTCTTGCTCAAGCGAGAAGCAGAAGACTTAGTATACATCAGAGACGAATCAACCGCTCCAAACCGCGAAATTTATCGCCTAGATAGCCAAGGAAATCGCACTGAGCTAATCCAAACCGTCCCCTATGACCCCCGTACTAGACCGTGGTACCAAGCTGCCAAACAGTCAGGAAAAGCCACTTGGTCTCCCATCTACGTCTTCGCAGCCTCGCCAGTGCTCGGCATTACGCCCGTGAGGCCGATCTACAGCCAAACGGGTAGCTTGCAAGGGGTATTGGCCATTGACCTGACTCTTTCTCAAATCAGCGATTTTCTCAAAAGCATCAAAATTAGCCCGTCGGGACAAGTTTTTGCGATCGAACGCAGCGGGGAAATAGTCGCCAGTTCCACAGACGAATTGCCCTTTGTGACCGACAAAGACGGACAAAAACGCCTGTTGGCGACACAGAGCAAAAATTTGCTAATTCGATCGGCATCGACATACTTGCAAAAACGATTTGGTAGTTTTGAACAAATTAACAGCCAAGGACAGTTTACCTTCGATATAGACGGCAAACGTCAATTCATTACGGTTGCTCCCCTGCAAGACGGCCGCGGCCTCGATTGGCTAATTGTAGTGGCAATCCCGGAAGCAGACTTTATGGAGCAAATTAACGCCAACACTCGCACAACTATCTTATTGTGCTTTTTTGCCTTCGTACTGGCGATCGTCCTCGGAATTTTTACCTCTCGCTGGGTTGTCAAACCGATTACCCGATTGTTGCAAGCTTCCAAAGCTTTAACAAAAATGTCTGAGTCATCCGACTTCACCTCCGCAGAATTAGACGGCGAAGTCGAAGTTCAAGGAGTCAAAGAACTCGGCCTTCTAGCTCATTCTTTCAACCAAATGGCAAGACAATTGCGATCGTCTTTTGTTGCCCTCGAACAAACCAACTCTAGTTTAGAACAGCGAGTAGCAGAGCGGACTGCCGAACTCGAAGCCGCCGAAGCAGAATTGCGGGCTTTGTTTGCAGCTATGAACGAATTAATTATAGTTGTGGACTCCACCGGTCGCTACTTAAAAATCGCGCCCACAAATCTTTCTCTGCTCTACAAACCAACCGAAGAATTAATTGGCAAAACAGTCACAGAGGTGTTTCCGCAAGCTACAGCCGACAATTTTCTCAACCACATCCGAGCAGCTTTAGATACTCAACAAACTGTCAGCATCGAGTACGATTTAACCATTGACGACCGCGAAGTTTGTTTTGCCGCCAGCATTTCACCGCTTTCAGAAGAATCCGTCATTGTAGTAGCCCGCGACATTACCGAACAGAAGCGAGCCGAATCGGCGCGACGCCAAAGGCAAAAACAGTTGCTCAAACAAAATACGGTTTTGGTAGAACTCGCAAGAAATAAAGCACTTTATCGAGGCAATTTAAAAGTAGCTTTGAGGCAAATCACCGAAGCGGCAGCTCATACCCTACAGACAGAAAAAGCTGGCGTGTGGCTGTATGATGAGAGTCGATCGAAACTGCAATGTCTCGACCAATTTAGCCGCAGCAACCCGCAGCATTCCCAAGGTAATGAACTCGCAGCAGCAGACTATCCAGCTTATTTTCAAGCTTTGGAAGAACACCGGACGATCGCAGCCGAGGACGCTCTCTCCGATATTAGAACTAGAGAATTTGCCGAATCTTACTTTGCACTAATGGGTACTACATCAACCTTAGACGCGCCAGTGCGCCTCGGCGGACAAACAGTCGGAGTCATCTGTATCGAACAAGTGGGAACTACTCGCAACTGGACATTAGAAGAACAAAATTTTGCTGCTTCCCTCGCAGATTTAGTATCATTGGCGATCGAAGCAAGCGAGCGCGATCGTACACAAATCGCTCTGCGTCAAGCAGAACAAAAATATCGTAGCATCTTTGAAAATGCCGTCGAAGGCATTTTTCAAAGAACGCCCGAAGGTCACTTCTTGAGCGTAAATCCAGCTTTAGCGCGCATCTACGGCTACGCCACTCCCGAAGAATTGACATCAAATCTCACAAACATCAGACAGCAAGCTTACGTCAATCCTCAGCAGGGCGACAAGTTTATGCGGGTGATGGAAGAATTCGGAGAAGTTTCGGGGTTTGAGTCACAAGTTTACCGCGTTGACGGCAAGGTAATTTGGATTTCCGAAAGCGCGCGCGCAGTGTGCGACGCTGACGGCAAGGTACTCTACTATGAAGGCAGCGTCGAGGATATTAGCGATCGAAAAGTCTTTGAATCCGCCTTGCAACTCGCCCTAGAAGCAGCCGAAGCCGCTTCCACCGCAAAAAGCGCATTTTTGGCAAACATGAGCCACGAACTGCGAACACCACTGAATGCCATCATCGGCTACAGCGAAATGCTCCAAGAAGAAACCGAAGAGTTGGGCTACGATGAACTCATCCCAGATTTAGACAAAATCCGCACTTCCGGCAGACACTTGCTATCGCTAATTAACGACATTCTCGACATTTCTAAAATCGAAGCCGGCCGCATGGATCTTTACTTAGAAACCTTCGACATCGCCGCCTTGATTGAAGAAGTAGCATCTACCGCCGTGCCGCTAATAGAGAAAAATGGCAACACTCTCAACTTGCACCAAATTAGCAATATCGGCACTATGCACGGTGACATTACGAAAGTGCAGCAGATTTTATTAAATTTGCTGAGCAATGCCGCCAAATTCACTCAAAACGGTACAATTACCCTCACAGCCAGCCGAGAAAAAATTGTCGGCGGCAGCAGCGAATCAAAACAAGAAAACACTTCTGAACCGACAGCCGATTCTCAATCTTCAATGGCTAGCAAAGAATTTTTAGTTGTTAATTGTACAGATACAGGAATTGGGATGACTCCCGACCAGTTGCAGCACATTTTCCAACCCTTTACCCAAGCAGACGCTTCTACCACGCGCAAATACGGCGGCACCGGTTTGGGACTAGCAATCAGCCAGCGTTTTTGCCTCATGATGGGCGGCAATATTTCAGTAAAGAGTCAGGAGGGTGTTGGTTCTACTTTTACTATCCGCTTGCCGGTTAATCTGCAAAATTAGGGGGCGTAACTGTTACATCGGCTTGCCTGGAAACTAGAAATTACTAACTCCCAATTACCTTTGAATGCTTCTCGGATCGAGAGCATCCCGCAACCCATCCCCCAATAAATTAAACGCCAAAACAGTCAAAATAATCAGTATCGCCGGAGGCCAAACCAACCAAGGCTGCAACACTAAAATTGAAGCATTAGTAGACAGGGATAGTAAATTTCCCCAAGAAGGATCGGGCTGTTGAATTCCCAAGCCAATTAAACTCAAAACCGACTCCGCCACAATAAAACCCGGAACTGACAAAGTAGCAGAAATAATTACATAAGTAGCAGTTTGTGGCAAAACGTGGCGGACAATAATATAAATTGGATTGGCGCCCATTGCCCGCGCCGCTTGCACGAATTCTAGCTGTTTAATTGACAGTACCTGGCCGCGAATCACCCGCGCTAAACTCGCCCAACTGATAAATGAAGTAATCAGTACAATCAATATAAATCGCTGAGCACTTGTCAATCCTGGGGGCAGCACTGCTGCTAGCGCTACTAATAAATAAAGACCGGGAATCGTCATCAATACTTCGGCGAAGCGCATTAAAATACTGTCAATCCAACTGCCGAAATAACCCGATATGCCTCCGATCAGCAATCCCAACGGAAAAGAAATTGCTATGCCAACTAAACCAATGCTGAGGCTAATTCTGCTGCCGTGTACTAAGCGACTGAATTGATCGCGAGCTTGTTCATCCGTGCCTAAAAGATTAATTTGGCCTTCTCCTGTAGTGCCAAACAGGTGCCTGTCGAAAGGCAACAATCCTAAAAATTTATACGGGGAAGCTTTGACAAACAAACCGAGAACAGAGGGTTTTTGCCAGTCTACAATTACTTCGCGAGCGCCCGTATCCGCATCCACTGGGCCCTGAGTAGTCGGATAAACGTGAGGTCCGATAAATCGCCCATCTTGGGTGGTTAAATAAATCTGAGTCGGCGGCAGCAATGAACCGTTTAATTGAGAGTCGTAGGGGTCGTAAGGTGCTACAAATTCGGCTAAAAGTGCGACTGTATAAAAAATTAACAGCAGCACGGCTCCTAACCGAGCTAGAGGATTTTTTCTAAGATTT
This sequence comes from Microcoleus sp. S13_C5, assembly GCF_036700845.1. Taxonomy (NCBI): domain Bacteria; kingdom Bacillati; phylum Cyanobacteriota; class Cyanophyceae; order Oscillatoriales; family Microcoleaceae; genus Microcoleus; species Microcoleus sp. S13_C5. The sequence continues at coordinate 36,079 of NZ_JAUBPR010000037.1, read as the reverse complement.
TGCCACCATTTCATAAGTTTTTAGGTTTGAGATTTTAAGTGGGTTAGTAATCAAGACTAAAGTTCTTAAAGTTCTTTGTAGAGACTTTAGTCTTTTCTTAATGGACTCAGCAGCCAAAAGTTAATTCCGGACTTATAAAAGTTTTCATAACTGAATTACTTACTACCATAATTAGACTACTTTTTTTCATCGGCTACCAAGATTATTCTAGTTTCCTCTTCTGGTATTTTCCCCAACTCCTCGCCGTTAAAAGGATTGTAGAAAAATGAGCCTGTTTGGGGAGGCAATTTGGGATTGAGTACAATTTCTACTATACTTTTTACAACCCCAGTGAGCGGAATTGCCAGGATAACTCCCAACAATCCTCCCACTCTACCTCCTAACAGCAAAGCTGTGAAAATAATTACCGGACTCAATCCGGTGAGATTGCCCATGATTCTGGGAGCTACTAAATTATCCTTGATTTGCTGGAGACCGATCGCCACTACCAACACTTGCAGCGCCAGCCACCAATCAATAAAGGCTACAATTATACTAACAGTGCCAATTCCCAAAGTTGCTCCAATAAACGGAATTATTTCCGTCAATCCTATAAACACGGCAAACAACAGAAAAAACGGAACTTGCAGCCACCAAAAAGCCAGAGTTAGCGAGATGGCCATAAATAGTCCCAGCAATAACTGTCCCGATACAAATCGCTGGAGGTTTCGCTGCAAAGTCTCTGTTAAAACATAGCGAATGTCTGGGGAAAAAATGCTGGTCAAACCCTGCCACACTCTTTGCCCGTCTAGGAGCATATAAAAGGAAATCACCACAATAAAAATCAAGTCCAAAAACCAGTTGACAGTACCGACAACTAAGCCTAAACTCGTACCTGCGATCGCCTGGACTTGTTCCTGTACTTTCGCTGATAACTGCTGCTCCAATATTTGCACGTTAAACGGCAAATTGCGCTCGGCACTCCATGCTTGAAATTCAGCTAGCTGCAGTCGCCCCGACTCCAGCAAATCCGGGAACCTCACCCCCAACTGTCTCGCTTGGCTGAACACGGGCGGCACAATAGTTAAACCGATTACTACTACTACCACACCTGCTGTTAAATAAACCAGCCCCGCGGCTACTCCCCGAGGCAAAAATACTTGGAGTCTGATTACTGCATAGTTTAATAAAAATGCAATGAGTCCCGCTGTTACTAAAATGCTGACCAGTTCCCCAACATAACTGACAGCAGTCAGGGTAAACCATCCCGTCACTAGCATTAGTAGCCAAGTAATTAGAAACTGTTGGACGGGAGAAAAGATGCTATTCATTGTGATTTTTTTTAAATAAAGTGGCACAATTTTCTCAGCAGATGTGCCGTATTATACAATAAACACATGAGAGTATAGGTTAGGAATAATCAGTTCAAGATTAGACTGACTTTTCTCAGCATTGATAGATAGGTGACGGCCAAGCCAGTTGGGGAGAGACAATGCTAGCCCGATCGCCCCCACGATCGCAAATCACCCTAATATTCAGTATGCCCCAGAGGCCGATCAAATTAAAAGTCGATCGTACAAACTCGGATCAATTCGCCATTGTAAGGTGAAAGGGCACCACACTCACCCAAAAGCGGCACGCGGGACTGCTGAGGCCATCCGCTAAAATGAATCAAATATAAAAACTGCAATCTTTCTTTACAATAAAAAAAACCAAAGGCTAATAGCGGGGAGAGGAACTACCATGACTAATCAAGTTTTTTCAGAAGCAGAAGAAAAGCAACCAGTTCCCCCCGTGCAGAGCGGGCGCGACAGGAACTCAGCAGTGGATGTAACTGAAAGTGAAGTCTCACAAAACTCTCGCTGGCAATTCTCCGCTGAGGAAGATGAACGAGAAGTTGCGCTGTAAGTTCCAGAAATGGAGGGGGAACAAGTTTGGGAACCAGAAGCAACTGAAGTTGGGCCCGGCAAACAAATCAGGTGGCTGGCCTTGTTGGCGGGCGCAATATTCATTTTTTTGACTCACAGTCAACAGTCAACAGTCAACAGTCAACAGTCAACAGTCAACAGTCAACAGTCAACAGTCAACAGTCAACAGTCAACAATCATGGGATATCTGTTCGTAGCGGCAACCTCACGGTAAACGTTGCTCCTTCTCCCTCACCCGAACTTGTTGCACTAACCGTACCGCCGTGGAGTTCTACTAAATGACGGACGATCGAGAGTCCTAGGCCCAATCCACCGTCTCTGCGAGTGTAGCTACTATCCGCCTGACGGAAGCGATCGAACACATAGGGCAGAAAATCAGGGTGAATGCCTTTACCAGTATCGCTAATTTGGATTTGAGCCATGCCATCAATGTAGTCTAATGCGATGTCAATTCTGCCTCCGGCTGGGGTGAATTTAATCGCGTTTGAAAGTAGATTCCACACCACCTGTTGTAAGCGGCTTGGATCGCCCAACACGCTTGGTTTTAAAGGACTTAGCCGGGATTCAACTTGAATATTTTTGGCTTCTGCTGCCAAACTAACCACCTCCATCGCATTTTTAACCAGTGGATGCAGCTCAATTGCAATAGCATTGAGCCGAAACTGACCTGTGCTAATCCGCGAAACGTCTAATATGTCATCGATGAGCTGGTTTTGTGCTTTGGCGGCGCGCTCCATCGTTTTTAGCGCCTCCTCGATTTTAGGCTGGTCAAATTTTTTCAGGCGCAGCAACTGTGTCCAGCCAATGATCGCATTGAGCGGCGTCCGCAGTTCGTGAGAGAGGACGGACAAAAACTCATCTTTGATGCGGTTGGCGTCCTCAGCAGCCGCACGAGCCAATTGTTCTTGAATCCGAAGGCTGCGTTCTGTCTCTAACTGTTTTTGCTTGGTGATATCCTCGATCGCCAACAGAATCATCTGTGTATCGCCGATGGGAGGCATTTTGCGGCCATTGAGCAGCATTATTTTATGCCCGATATGCTCAAAGTCATGCTCGACCTCAAAATTGTGAAACTCGGTCTTTCCTGCCAAAATTTCTTCGAGGAGCGATCGCAACTTGGGAATATTCCACTGTCCATTACCTAGATCGAACAATGAGCGCTGCTCAGTTTGGCTCGGCATCACCTGAAACGTCTCGTAGAAAGAACGATTGGCAGTGATCGCCTGCAGGTTTAGATCCAGCACTAGCAAAGGTTCCCGGACGGTTTCTACGATCGTTTCGGCGTAGTTTTTCGCTTCCATCAACTGCTGGGCGGTGACTTTGAGAGCGTGGATATCCACCAACATCACCACCGCCCCATCAATTTTGTGGTCGATCGTCCGATACGGTCGAATATGCAGATCATACCAATGACCCTCTCGATCTTGAACCTCCTGAACTTTCAAATTGAGGGTGCGGATCACCTCTACAATCATTGGCTCTAACTCCGGCACTATCAACTTGTGAGTGATGTCGCTCAAACAGCGCCCGACATCGCTAGAAATCAAGTTGAAGATGCTTTCGATTGCGGGAGTAAACCGGCGGATTCGCAGGTCGCCTCCCACCATCAGAATCGGAATATTGATGGTGCCGAGCAGATTCTGTAAATCGTTACTCACCTGAGTTGATTCAACATTTCGCCGCTGCAATTCGTCATTAATCGTGTTCAGTTCTTCATTGGTTGCCTGAATCTCTTCTTTTGCGGTTTCTAGTTCCTCATTTGTACTTTGCAACTCTTCGTTGTTCGACAAAATCTCCTCATTGGCGGCTCTCAAATCTTGGTTAGCGGCTTGATGTTCTTGGACGATCGATTGCAGGTGGTCTTTTGTGATTTTGAGTTCTTCTTGCAGCCTCGCAATTTCCAAACTTTCACCCTCTAAAGTATCGGAGTTGACTTTACCATTGTTTGCAGCAGGCATTGCAGGGAGCGGTGGCTCGTCTTGAAACAAAACTAAAAAATAGTTGTTTGTCACAGCGCCTGTTGGGAATGGAATCACATTAATTTTGACCTGGCGGATGATCTCGTTTTCTCTAATTTGCAAGCCTTCGCGCACGCTCGGCAACTGCTGCTGGGAGGCCTGTTCTATTGCAGTGCGGAGTTCGACGCGCAATCCTTCTTTTGCCATTCTCAGCAAATTCAAGCTAGCCCTACCGGGAGACGGTTCTAGGTAGGCATTCGTCTGTCCTCGAAATTGCAGAATCTCCCTGGCTGTGTTAATCACGACACCGACAGGCGCATAGTGATTCAAAACAATGCGATCGGCCTGTTTCTCGATGTCGATTTCGTTTAAGGTTTCCGTCACCAGCGGTAGAGGATTGAGGATTGTCGCAGGATAGTTGCTAGCAGTTAAATCCATGCTGAGCCAATGCGACAGCAGTTTTTTAGTATAAATTTTGTTCTTTTTGTCTAATAGCGTAAACAATTCTGAAAAGTCACCAACCGTTTCCGAAGTGCCTAGCAGCAAAAAGCCCGCGGGCCGAAGCCCATAGTGGAAAATGGGCAGCAGCTTTTTCTGCAAAGGCGGGCCCAGATAGATCAGCACGTTCCGACAAGTGATCAAATCCATCCGGGAAAACGGCGGATCGCTGATCAGGTTTTGTTTAGCAAAGACGCAGAGTTCGCGCACCGACTGAGCGATTTGGTATCCGCCCTCGACTTGCACAAAGAACCGATGCAGGCGTTGGGGTGAAATATCCGCGACTTGGGCTGGCGTATAAAAGCCACGGCGCGCATGGGCGATCGCATTTTCGCTGATGTCTGTGGCATAAATCTGAATGGGCAGATCAGTAGCTCGATCTGCTAAAAACTCTAACAAGCAGATGGCGATCGAGTAAGCTTCTTCACCCGTTGAACAGCCGGCCCCCCAAATTCGGATCGGTATTTTCGACGATTTATCTTTAACGATTTCGGGAAAAACCTTGCTGCTTAAAGCCTCAAAGCTTTCGGGATCGCGGAAAAAGCTGGTGACATGAATGAAGACATCGTGATAAAGCGCCGTTACTTCTGTCGGGGTGTTTTGGAGATATTCGGCATAATCCTCGATCCGTTCCAGCTTGTACAGCAACATCCGCCGCTGCATCCGCCGCTTCAAGGTGGTTTGTTTGTAGTGAGTAAAATCAACTCCTGTAGCGGCGCGCAGCAAAGAGTATATTCTGGCGATCGCATCTTTAATGTCGATCGCATCTTCGCTGGTAGTCGATTCTGTCGCAGGTCGATCGGCAATGTAGGGATGACGGCCGATCTCTGCTATTTTCTCGGCAATTTTTTCCGGTGTCAAGATAAAGTCTACCTGACCCGTAGCCACCGCAGTGTTCGGCATACTGCTGACTTGTGCCGATCGTTCACATTGGGCAAAAGTAATACCGCCTGCAGCCTTAATCGCTTTTAACCCTTGGGCACCATCACCGTCGCCCCCGGACAAAACGACGCCGATGGCTTGGTTCCCGCGTTCTGCGGCGAGGGAAACCAGAAAAGTATCGACGGACATAAACACCCCGTGTGTGCTACCGCGAGGCGTTAGCTTCAGCACCCCTTGATCGATGGTCATGCTGACATTCGGGGGGATCACGTAGACCTGATTTGGTGCTATTTGCATCCCAGATGCCACCTCATCCACGGGCATCTGGGTCGATCGACCCAAAATCTCACTCAACACACTTTCCTGAGTCGGCAACATATGCTGAATTATTACAAATGCCATGCCCGTATCGATCGGCAAATGTCTGAGTAATTGGTTAAAGGCTTCCAATCCACCCGCAGAGGCTCCTATTCCGACGACTGGAAATAACTCGTTTTGATTGTTCTGCTGCTTTCCTTCAGCTTTGATATCAGCTTTAGGTTGAGATTTCTGGTAATTCTTTTTATTAGTCATTTTTTATACCGCCTATCTTGCTGTGTGAATTAATATTATGATGATAAATTTTTATTTATTATATATCTAAGAAATATAATAAACTCAAGGCTCAGGCATCTACCTGGGGATATATTGATTAGGCGCATTCTGCGCGAGCGATTTTCAAATTATTATTATTATTATTATTATTATTATTTGAGAGTTCTATTGCGTTGATAAAAGGGGAGAATTGTGAGGGTTAAAGTCTGTCAGAAATTCTACTAATTGTACTGTTGAAAGTAGAGCTAGAGTAAATTTACCACATTCTGCGATCGTCGTCGTAGCACTTCTCTGAATGTTGACCGCCACAGAGTCCAGTTCTCCTAAATCCGCCCACTCATCAAGGAACTTCAAACCCGAATCTTTGCCGCCCTTCTCCAGCAGTGGGACTATGGAGAAGCTGCGGGGAAAGAAAACAGTACAATTAAGTAGATAAAGTCAAAAAAGCAGCACACTCTACAAAACGGCAATTAATCTCATTTTGAGGAATGTTGCTGCCAGCGCAAAGGGGCTAGCGCCCCGTCAAGGTAAACTATCTCTGGATGATTTTCTCAGTGTTTCATCACTGCTTGTTGGGACATTTTTACCTTTTTAACCATTTTCAAGATATCGTCGTTCGGCTCTTGCCAATATTGCTCGAACTCAGCAATTACTTCCTAAACTTCTTCTGGTGTTGAAGCTTGAGTCTGTTAATTGGCAAACAAAATCTAATAACTGAATTTTTTTTAATCTTCCCAAAATCCGGCATTCCTTGCTAAAATTTTAAATAAAAGTAACAAAAATATATTTTAATTGGCTTAGGGAACTTAGGGAAATTCCAGCAGCGCTGCCAAGTTCGGATTCTCAAGACAGGCTGCGGGGGGTAACGGTTCAGAGAAAGTGCGATTCTGCGGTGGCGCTAGCGATGTTGGTGAGTAAAGTGAACGACGCGGAGTTGATGGTGCGCGATCGTTGGTGGCGATGGGATGGGGGCATAGTCAAACTGCGGACTCAATGGCTGCGCTGTTAAAAATGATGCAGTTCGATCGCGCGATCCGAAGCCGCTAGCTCTTTGTCAATGTTCGGAACCGAGGCGATTGCTGATTTAGTGGCAGGTTTTGACCGCGATGACAATTGGCTCGTCCCCACAGTATCATGGCTCCGTTGTGCGATCGGCGATCGCCCAAAATTGATTGTCAAAATGCTATACTCAAAATCAGAAAATAGTTGTACAATGTTTTTCTAGTCGTTTTTTACCGAGTCGCCTCCAAAGTCAAAGAAGGTGAAAACAAGTAAAAAACCCTAAGCGCGGGCGTAATTCAGTGGTAGAATGTCAGCTTCCCATGCTGAACGTCGTGGGTTCGAGTCCCACCGTCCGCTTTGACTGAATTTTCATAGAAGTATGGAAATTAATTAGTGCTATAAATTCAATCTATGGCTTCTTTCTTAACCGCTGCTTTATATAAGTTCGTTGAACTACCGGATTTTGCCGACCTGAAAGCACCGCTACTCGATTGTTGCAACAACAACAACGTCAAAGGCACTATCTTGCTGGCCGAAGAAGGCATCAATGGCACGATTGCCGGCTGGTCCGAGGGCGTACACGCAGTGCTGGCATTCTTGCGTAGTGACCCGCGTTTTACGGATCTGGTGCACAAGGAATCTTTCTCGGAAAAAGCACCTTTTTATCGCCTGAAAATACGCTTGAAGCGCGAAATAGTCACGATGGGAGTACCGGACATTAATCCCCGCCTCATGGCTGGCAAATATGTTAAGCCTGATGAGTGGAATAAGCTGCTTGACGATCCCGATGTTGTCGTGGTTGATGTGCGTAACGATTTCGAGGTATCTATGGGTACTTTTGAAGGCGCTATTAATCCCAAAACAAAAAGCTTTTCCGAATTACCTGAATGGGTGCTGCGGGAAACGGCTTTACGCAATAAACCCAAGGTGGCAATGTTTTGCACCGGTGGTATTCGCTGCGAGAAATCTACTGCTTTTTTGCGTACTCAAGGTTTTGAGGAAGTCTATCATCTCGAAGGCGGAATTTTAAAATATTTGGAAACGGTACCGGAAGCAGAAAGTCGTTGGGAAGGTGAATGTTTTGTCTTTGATGAACGGGTTTCTGTTGGTCAGGACTTAAAGCCGGGTAACTATGAACTTTGTCGCGGTTGTCGTCACCCGATTAGTCAGGAAGATAAGGCTTCGGAATTATTTATACTTGGTGTGAGTTGTCCTCATTGTCATGACTCCAAAACTGAAACCAAAAAACAAGCTTTATCTGAACGTCAACGTCAGATTGAGCTTGCTAAGCGTCGCAACCAAGTACATATAGGCGCGCGCTACGATGTGAAGGAAAAAGTAGATGGTGCGATCGACTAATATTATTATTCACTAAGCTCAAAGAAACCCCGTTTATACGAAAAATCTTGTTTAGCGACAAGAAATCTACGAACAAACGGGGTTTATGACCCGAAAAACCCGATCGTGCGATCGACTAATTATATCGTTTCCGGTTGCATCGGAATAATAAAATCGAGTCAACAGTTAACACTCAACCATTCAGTTTTTCGACACCTCTTTCTACAGTCAACAGTCAACAGTCAACAATAATTCCGGTGCAACCGGAATTGATATAATATGTCAGCAACATACCCGATTTTGTATTCCTTTCGCCGCTGTCCCTATGCTATGCGCGCGCGCTTGGCCTTGATGGTTAGCAATCGGGTGTGTGAGTTGCGGGAAGTTGTTTTGCGAGACAAACCACCAGAGATGTTGGAGGTATCTCCCAAAGGTACAGTACCAATATTGATTGATGTTGACGGGCGGGTACTCGATCAAAGTATCGATATCATGTTGTGGGCATTGAGACAACATGATCCTGAAAAATGGTTAATGCCACAGCAAGGTTCTGTTACAGAAATGCTGGAACTTATCGCTCTATTTGATGATAGGTTTAAATATCATCTTGACCGTTATAAGTACCCCGATCGTTATCCAGGTGTTGAGGCCCAAGTACATCGGTATGAAGGTTCTTTATATCTGGGCAGACTAAATGCACAGTTAAGCGCGACTAAATATTTGTTTGGTAACAATGTAGCATTGGCCGATATGGCGATCGCACCTTTTGTTCGTCAATTCGCTCATACGGATCTAGCTTGGTTCAACGAACAGCCTTGGCCTCCGCTACAAGCTTGGTTAGCAGCCTTCACAGACTCTCAAATTTATAGCAGTGTTATGCAGAAATACCCGAAATGGGAATCCGGTAATGCAGGCGTTGTTTTTCCTTGCTCGTAAATAGGTATTCTTATTCGCTGCCAGCATATTTATTGAATACCAAAATGTTAGTTACCATGCTAAACTTATTGTTTTCCGAATAGCAGATTGACTGTCATTTGACTAAAAAAGTGACGCAGGCGCAAATCGCATCTTGCTAATTTTTTTAAGGTGAAAGGATGTACTGTATTCTAGTAAGTATTGTCAGGCTGAAATTATGATTGATGTTGGTTCGTTAGTTCGATCGCCCCGAAACGATTTGGGAGTCGGAAAAGTTGTCGAGGTATCGCGTACCGATGCCGTAGTTGAATATTTTTGCTCAGTTAAAAACCGCATCCGCAAAACTGTGCCATTGGGTTTGCTGCAAGAAGCTAGACTTCAGCGCCAAACCCGCTGCTACCTCTGGAGTACAACTCAGGAAAGATGGATAATTGGGCGAGTTTATGACTGGGATGAAGATAAATTAGAGTACGAAATTGACCTCCCCGACAGCCAAAGTTTGCAAGCTGTTGAAACCGAACTTTACGTTCGCTGCAATATCCCGATCGCCGATCCGATCGACATTTTAGCAGTCAAAGGCCAAGAAACGCCGTATTTTCACGATCGCCGATTGGCATTTGTTCAATCTGCGATCGAACAGCGGGCCGTCAGCCGTGGCATGACCGGTTTAATTTCTGCTAACATAGACCTCTATCCGCACCAAGTTGAAGTCGTGCGGCGCGTCCTAGAAGACCCAATCGTGCGCTATTTATTGGCAGACGAACCAGGACTGGGAAAAACAGTAGAAGCCGGGACAATTCTCCGCCAATTTCTACTAGATGAACCCAACGGACGCGCTGTGGTTCTGGTTCCGAAATACTTGCTCGAACAGTGGCGGCAGGAGTTGGAAAATAAATTCTATTTGTCTCATTTTGCTGACCGAGTGCAGCTTGTTGCTGTTAGCGAAATCAATCAAATTAGCCGCAATGCCAACCTAGATTTTCTGATTGTTGATGAAGCCCATGATGTGGCGGCAATGGCAAATTCGAGCGATCGCGCTCAGCAGCAATCCTTTGAACTTTGTCAGAAACTAGCTCAGAAAAGCAAAAATGTATTGTTATTATCTGCAACGCCAGTTCTCGGCCGCGAGCAAGATTTTCTAACGATGCTGCACTTGCTAGATCCGACAACTTACCGTCTTGATGACCTGGAAAGCTTCAAAGAACAGGTGCAAAACCGTCAAGAAATCGGTCGCGCTTTGCTTGATTTCCGAGAAAATGCCAAGCCTGCTGTTTTGCAAACAAAACTCGCTCAACTTCGCACTCTTTTTGCCAAAGATGATTATTTAATCGGATTAGCAACAGAGTTAGAAAGTTGTTTGAAAACTAAAGAAACCGCAGAACAGGCTCGCCTTGTCCGAACTATTCGCACTCACGTTAGCGATACCTACCGCCTGCATCGTCGCATCCTTCGCAACCGCCGGGATGCGGTTGAAGATGTGATTTTCGAGCGAGAGGCTGTCCCCAAAACTGAGTATGATCTGAATGATGAACAGTGGTCGGAAATTCAAACCGTACTCGATAAATGGCGCACAGTCGCTCCCAAGTCGAGCGAATATCAGAGAATTTTTCTGCTATTTTTCCGCGCTTCCGGTACTTGGCTGAATGTTTTAGAACGGGTTGTCAAAGCTCGTTTGCAGAAAAAATCGACTCCAGAACTCGATCGCGAATTTGGACAAAATGACACGGCAATTTTGACCAAAACTGCGCTGTTTCCCGAAGAAAGGGAAATGCTGGAAACCTTGCTTAACACCCTGGAAAAGCCCCAGGAAGGACTCGATCGACTCAGTTTGTTACGAATTGCGGTTCTCCGATTTTTGGCAGTTGCTTTGAAGGTTCCGCGCGAGTATCACAGCAATCCTCGCGATTTGCTGTCGAGAATTCAACAGCAAATAAAACGACCGATTCCGGGCGAGCGTTTCCCGAAAATTGTGATTTTTACCAGTTTTACGGCAACTTGTAAAGAGATTGCGGAAAATTTAGCTAAAATCTTTGGTAAAAATGCGATCGCCAGCCATGACACGAGCAAATCGGCTGATGATGTTGAGGCTAGTCTCAAGCGGTTTAAGACTGAACCCCATTGTTTTATCTTAGTGTGCGATCGATCGGCGGAAGTAGGGGTAAATCTGCAATTGACAGATTGGTTAGTTCACTTCGATTTGCCGTGGTTTCCCAACCAGTTAGAACAAAGACTCGGCAGAGTCGATCGCATTGGCAGCAAAATGGGAGTGCAATTTTGTTTGTTTGCAGGCCCGGATTTGCCGGAGAGTCCCCACGAAGCTTGGTTTCAAGTTTTAAAAGATGGGTTTGATATCTTCAACAAATCTATTGCCAGCCTTCAGTTTTATGCTGAGGAAAAAATTCTCAAACTTGAAGAAAAGTTGTTTGCTGAGGGAGGCAAGGGCTTATCCAGCGAAATTGAAGCGATTAAAACTGAAATCGAACAAGAGAAAATCAAAATTGACGAACAGTACGTTCTCGATGAAATTGATACTCTTGATGACAGTGCATCTCAGTATTTTGAATCTCTCGACAACTGCGATGCTAAGCATAAAGAAATGCAGCGGGCTACTGAAGGTTGGTTGTGTCAAGCTCTTCACTTCAAACAAATCGAACATCCGAGTATATCGGGGTTGATGCGCTATAAACCTACTCAAAAAACGTTAATTCCCTCGAACGATTTGATGACCAGATTGGTTCCTTATTGCCAGCAATATGGCAGTTACAATCGCCGTATTGCTTATCAGAATGCGGATGTGGCTCTTTACCGCATTGGTGAGGGATTGATCGATGCAATTAGCTCTTATATTCGCTGGGACGATCGCGGTCAAGCTTTTGCCATGTGGCGGCATGATGAAAGTTGGGATGCGGAGCCCGGGAAGGAATGGTTCGGCTTCCAGTTTAATTATTCAATCCAGACTGATGTGCAGCCCGCCGAGCAAGTTTTGCAAGCACAAAACATCGAAAATTACAACTTAAAAGCTTTGCAGCGCCGCGCTGATGCTCTGTTTATCCCAACTTTTGAAACTGTATTTGTAGATGCTCGCAGCGAGCCGATGTCTCTGGTGGAAGATGGGGAAATTCTAGCGATTTTGCAGCGGGCTTATAAGGGGAAAGGGGGGCCGAATCGGGATTACAATTTGTCGAAAAATCGCACTTCGCTTATTGACAGTTTTGTCGATCCGCTAGAATGGGATGATTTTTGTCAAAAAGGGCGGGTGGTATCGGAGGAGTTGCTGCGCGGGCGATCGGCTTTTGTGGAAATGTGCGATCGATCTGCTGTCAGTGCGGCAATCCAACTCGAAAACCGGGTGAATCAATTGCAGTTACGATTGAATCGACTTTCTAAATCAGAACAACTTTTAGAATCGGTTTTGGCTGATGAAATCAATACCGAAAGTTTGTTGAGTCAAGCGGTTTTAGCTGGTATTCGCCGCCCAAACCTGACTCTCGAATCTGTTGGATTTATTGTGATTTCTGGGCGTCCTCCTGTAAAGTCGGAGGATGAAGGATAATTTGTTTGAGAGGGCGATCGCTCTTTTTGACCCGATTCGGAAGCACAGGCGAGACGCCCGTGCCACGATGAACGGATATGGATAAAAGGGCGATTCGTTTTATCTAAACTGCGGAAGTGACAGCAATTTTTAGCTGATGGGACTGCAAAAAGGGTAAGATAAAAGCAGTAGTAATGAGTAGCAGTGATTTAGTTAAAAGCAACGCTTCGACCTGACATCAAAGCGCGTCGATCGCATGGGAATTGAACCCCACAGCCAAAATGAAGAAGTCTCCGATAAAAATTCTGCTAGTAGAGGACGATGGATGGCTGAGTGCAACACTGGCAAAGCTGTTGGAAGCAAATCATTACGGGTTCGATCTGGTAAATGATGGACAAGTGGGCCTAGACTTGGCAGCAGCAATTGAGTATGACCTGATTTTGTTAGACCTGCAGGTTGCCAAACTAGATGGAATTAGTCTATGTCGGCAACTGCGATCGCAAGGCTACCACAAACCGATCCTGTTAATGACTGCAAAGGATTCAGATGCGGAGGTGGTGGCTCTTTTCGATGCGGGAGCCGATGATTACATCAGCAAGCCTTTTGCTACGGAAGTATTACTGGCAAGAATCCGAACTTTATTGCGACGCAGTAAAGCACTTTCCCCAGGAGGTTCTACTCAGAATTCAGCGGCTAATACATTGACTTGGGGAGATCTTTGTTTAGATTTAGAGTCTGGTAGAGTGACATTTGGCGAACAAATAATTTCACTGACAGCGAAAGAATATAATCTGCTGGAATTATTACTGCGAAATCCAGATCGCATCTTTAGCCGCAGTGCTATTTTGGATCGTCTGTGGGGATTTGATGACGCACCAACCGATCGCGCCATTATCACTCATATTAAAAATGTCAGAAAGAAACTAAATGTCGGCGGCTTAAGTGAAGAAATCATCGAAACAATTTATGGCATGGGCTATCGACTGAAACCGTACCCCCAATCTGCGCCCCTTAACTTCAACAAGTTGGTCACCGAGAGTACCGAAAAATATCAATCTCGCGGGGTAGATAAGTCCGAGAGCGACAAAGTTTTAGAGCGGTTTCGGGGAAGCTTCAACCAACAACTTGCTGTATTGGATCAGGCAAAAACTGCTCTATTAGCAGGAAAATTAAAAACAGAATTACAGCAAGCGGCAAAACATGAAGCTCATAAATTGGCCGGCTCTCTGGGATCTTTTGGTTATCCCGAAGGCTCGAAATTGGCACGCTCTGCAGAGCATTTGCTAATAAACGATCGCTCTTTCACTGCTGAGGAAGTTACCCGCTTCTCGGAAGTGGTGACAGGATTACAGCAGGAATTAGCCAAAACACCGATTAGATCAACGGCTGTACCAGTTTCTACTATTTCAATTTTTAACTATCGGGTTTTGGTAGTTGATGATGATGCTGCATTAACGGAGCGATTGAAAGTAGAATCCGAAGCTTGGGGATTTCGGATGAAAATTGCACCGAATATTACTGATGCCCGATCGCATCTTGCACTGTCAATGCCCGATGTGATGTTACTAGATTTAAGTTTTGCAGAGACAGAGGAAGATGGATTGACGCTACTGCGAGAACTGACGGAGCGATCGCCTACTCTTCCTATAATCGTTTTTACCGGACGAGATAGCCTTGCCGATCGCTTGGCAGTATCGCGCTTAGGTGCTAAGCAATTTCTCCACAAACCTGCAACCACTGAGCAAATTTTTCGAGCGATCGCCCGTGTTTTACCCAGTCCCAAAACTTCAGAAGCCAAAGTCTTAATCGTAGATGATGACCCTGTGATGCTGGTTAAATTATCAGCATTACTGACTCCTTGGGGACTTGAGGTGACAACTCTCAAAGAACCACAGCAATTTTGGGAGGTGTTAATTAGCACTGAACCTGATTTAGTAGTGCTGGATCTAGAAATGCCGATCGTCAGCGGCTTAGAATTGTGTCAGGTCGTCCGACAGGATATCCAATGGGAAAATTTACCGATTTTGGTGGTAACAGCCCATACCGCTCCAGAATCTCTGCAACAAGCCTTTGCAGCGGGAGCCGATGATTTTATTACCAAGCCGGTACTAGGGCCTGAATTAGTCACGCGGGTACTCAGCCGAATCAGGCGCAGTCGTCCTTTACTTAAGCCGAGAAATATAGGACTTACCCATAGCCTGAATATATAGTGTTTTGTAGGGGTTCTCCCCACGCCCGGTTGCCCCCATACCTGGGATGATTGCGTAAGTCCTCAAATACTTAAATAGAACTTACGCACGAGGGCTAAAAACCCGGTTTCGGCCTCAATCTAAAAAATGTAATTAATTAAGTAGACTCATGATAGAACATACTGATGATAATTATGGGAAATTGCAACAACAGCAACAACAAATCCTTGCTAAAACAGCACTTTCTATCTCCGAATCCCTCAAACTAGAAGACATTCTCAACACTACGGTAACTGACCTCAGAAACACTCTGCAATGCGATCGCGTAATTATCTTCCAATTTGCTCCAGACTGGAGCGGAAAGGTGGTGGTAGAGTCAGTTGGTTCAGAATGGAGATCAATCTTATCCACTCAGATACAGGAGCCTTGCTTTGCTGAAAGCTATATCGAACCCTTCAAACAAGGCTTATTCACCTCTAAATCTGATACTTATACTGCCGAAATTGATACTTCTCACCGGGAATTGCTGCCAAATTTTCACGTTACAGCTAGCCTGGTTATTCCTATCCTTAAGGGAGAAGAACTTTGGGGATTATTGATTTCCCATCAGTGTACAGAACCTCGCGAATGGCAACCATCAGAAATTGAACTCATGCGACAGCTAGCAACTCAAGCTGGAATTGCCATTCAGCAAGCTGATTTATTTGAGCAAGTACAAACGGAACTGAGGGAGAAAAAACAAGCAGAAATTGCCCTACAACAACTCAATACTGAACTCGAACAACGAGTCAGAGAACGGACAGCCGAACTCACTGAAGTCAACCATAGCTTGCAACACTATATCACTCAAGTTGAAGACCTCTATAATAATGCTCCCTGTGGCTATCATTCCCTAGATGCAGCAGGAACAATAATTATGATTAATGATACGGAACTGAAGTGGTTAGGCTATACCCGCGATGAAATTGTAAACCAAAAGAAATTTGTTGATTTAATGACACTTGAAAGTAAAAATATTTTTTATCAAAACTTTCCCTTATTTAAAAAAGAAGGCTGGATAGAGAATTTAGAGTTTGAGATGTTGAATAAAAGCGGAAAACCGATTTGGATAAACTTAAATGCGACAGCAATTTATGATGAAGCAGGTAACTTCATGATGAGTCGTTCTAGCGTATTTGATATCACCGAGCGCAAACGTACTGAAGAAGCCTTCCGCCAATATGAACGCATCATATTCAATACAACAGATGGGATTGTGCTGATGGATCGCAACTATATTTATCAAATAGCCAATCAAGCTTATTTGACTTGGTGCAACAAATCTGAAAGCGAAGTTATCGGAAATCATGTTAGAAATATCCTGGATGCAGACGTGTTCGATAACTTGGTCAAACCTCGGTTAGACAGATGTTTGGCTGGGGAAAAAATTCAGTATGAAAACTGGTTTGATTCTCCCAATTTAGTCAGGCAATTTTTGAGCGTTACTTATACACCTTTACGTGATGCAGGCAAAAATATTGTAGGGGTAATCGTTAGTCTGCGCGATCTGACTAAACTTAAACAAGCCGAACAAATGCTGGAGCTTCAGGCTGTCATTACCCGCAACATGGCGGAAGGAATTTGCTTAGTAAGAACCGACAATGGAGTAATTGTCTATGCCAATCCTAAATTTGAGCAGATGTTTGGCTATGACTCTGGCGAACTCAACGGTCAGCACGTTTCGATAGTGAACTATGGCAGCGAATCGGTCAGTCCTGAAGATGTAAATCAAGCCATTCGGTCTGTCGTTTTACAAAGGGGTGAATTTACCTATGAAGTTCATAATGTCAAGAAAGATGGAACTCCATTTTGGTGTAGTGCCACTTGCTGTGTATTCAATCATTCCGACTATGGCGAGGTTCTGGTGGCCGTTCAGCAAGATATCACAGTAGCGAAGCACCTCGAAGAAGTTCGACAAGAGGCGGAAGCAGCCTTACTACAGAAATCCCGAAAGGAACATTTGCTGTGGAGGATTACTCAAGGGATTCGCCAATCTTTGGATCTGAATGCCGTTCTAAATACTGCTGTTACTGAAATCAGGCAGACATTACAAACTGATCGGACTGCCATTTACCGCTTTAATCCTGATTGGAGTGGTGATTTTGTCGTGGAGTCAGTTGGTGAGGGTTGGAGAAAACTGATAGGAAGCGATATTCAAAAAAATGGTGCAGATACCTATATGCAAGAAACTCACGGCGGTCGATTCCGCAATCATGAAAATTTGGTTGTTAATAATATTTACACCGATGAACTTCAACCATGTCATATCGAGCTAGTGGAACAATGGCAAGCAAAAAGTTATGCAGTTTTCCCGATATTTTTGAGAGAAAATCTCTGGGGTTTGTTAGCTATCTACCAAAATACGGCACCTCGTCAATGGCAATCGTGGGAAATAGAATTACTTGAACAGATTGCCAGCCAATTGTCGATCGCCATTCAGCAATCCAAACTCTACCGACAACTTCTGCTAGAACTGCAAGAACGTAAGCAAGCCGAAGCCACGATCCGAGAAGCCGAACGACGCTGGCGATCGCTCTTGGATAACGTGCAGTTGATTGTTGTCGGACTTGATCTAGAGGGAAATGTCAATTACGTTAATCCTTTCTTCTTAAAAGTCACAGGATATACTTACCCAGAAGTTCTCGGAAAAAATTGGTTTAAAAAATTCTTACCCAGTTCTATTCAACAATCGATCCAAAGTGTTTTTTCGGACGTTTTAGCCCAGAAATATCATCTCTATTATCACAATCCCATCTTGACCCAATCTGGTGAACAACGGTTCGTTGCGTGGAACAATACCATGCTGCAAGATTCAGAGGGAAACATCATTGGAATTATCAGCATTGGGGAAGATATTACCGAACGACAAAAGATCGAACACATGAAAAATGAGTTCATTGGCATTGTCAGCCATGAACTTCGCACTCCTTTGACAGGAATTCAAATGTCATTGGGACTAATAAAAAGTGGGGTTTATGATAAAAAACCCGAAAAATCTAGACGCATGATTGAAATTGCCTTCCTCGATACCAATCGATTAGTGAACCTGGTTAATGATATTTTAGATTTGGAGCGCCTAGACTCCGGGCGGGCAATTGTGGACAAAACTGTTTGCAAAGCTGCCGATTTGATGCAGCAAGCAGTAGATAGCATTCAGGCGCTGGCTACTCAAAAGCAGATCTCATTAATCGTTAACCCCACGGATGCAGAAGTCTGGGCAACAGGAGATGCGATCGTCCAAACCTTAACAAATTTGCTCAGTAATGCGATTAAATTCTCACCTGCCGACTCCACAATTCATCTGAGTGCCGAAAACCAGACAGACTTTGTGCTGTTCCAAGTTAGCGATCGCGGACGAGGCATTCCTGCCGATAAACTAGAACTCATTTTTGGTCGATTTCAACAAGTCGATGCCTCCGACTCCCGTGAAAAAGGAGGCACCGGCTTAGGTTTAGCAATCTGTCGCAGTATAGTTGAGCGACATGGCGGAAAAATCTGGGCGGAAAGTATCTTAGGTGAAGGCAGCACATTTTGCTTCACCCTACCCTTAGCCATCATTGAATAACGCTTAGATTAATCTGTAGCATCCATCCCAAATCCCAAATCTCCAATCCAAAATCCCATGACAGACAGACAAATTCTAGTTGTTGACGATGAAGAACACCTTCGGGAACTGGTGCAGGCCTGCTTAGAAGATTTACGCGGATGGAAAACAGTGGGGGCAGCATCGGGAGAGGAATGTTTACAAATACTGCAAATACAACAACCCAACGTTATTTTGCTAGATGTATCTATGCCGGGAATGGATGGGTTTGCTGTGTACGCTCGCCTCCAGTCCGATCCGATTACCCGATCGATTCCAGTGATTCTGCTGACAGCGAAAGTTTTGCCCAGCGATCGGGCTAAATTTGCCCAGATGGCGGTAGCTGGGGTAATTGCCAAACCGATCCAACCCATCACCCTGACGGAAGAAGTAGCAGAGATTTTGGGATGGGATGAATAACTTGCACCATTTTTGTGAAGTTTTGTAACAATAACGGAATCTTTACCAATTCCTTACCGTTGCTATTTAGTCTCCTGTTATGCAGCTAAAAGTTCTTTGCATTAGGAGGAGACTCAATGAATGCTTTTCAGGCTTTGAATGATGTAAATCAGGATCTCGCAGGTTCATTTTCCGGTTTGCCCACTTGTTGTCAGCAATCCACACTTTGGATTGCTCATACAGAGGAAACACCGATCACAGGCATTAAAATTCAAGAAAAGGATGTGACACTTATCCTTAAAGTTCACCTTTCTGACCTTCATCTTGTCAAATTGAATCTCCAAATCACTCCAGAAACTGTTTTAATTCAAGGTCAACCTACCGAAGTGGCTGGAGTAAAAGGTTATCTCCTTCCTAGTGGATTTCAAACTCTCATCCCGTTGCCCCACCGCGTACATCCTGAAATCTA
Source organism: Microcoleus sp. S13_C5 (assembly GCF_036700845.1). NCBI lineage: Bacteria > Bacillati > Cyanobacteriota > Cyanophyceae > Oscillatoriales > Microcoleaceae > Microcoleus > Microcoleus sp. S13_C5. The sequence continues at coordinate 16,774 of NZ_JAUBPR010000037.1, read as the reverse complement.
TGGGACTGAAATACACCAGGATTGTTTAACAATTCAGCTTGCTAAAGAGTTGAGAGTTCCGCCATCCGAAGTTCGGATTCAACTCTCAACTGCAAATTTGAGCGATTGCTTAAAGATGTGTATTTGAGACTCAATTGGCAACCAAAAAATAGATTCCTAATCAACCCAAATAAAATGAACACTTTGCAAGTAGCTAATTATGATGGCAGTCTCCTGCCTGAAAACAAGATGAAAGGGAAGCAAATTCTCATTGTTGATGACCAAGAGCACCTCCGCGAACTGGTACAGTTGTGCCTGGAAGACCTCGCGGGATGGAACACCCTGGTGGCCGAATCAGGAGAAGAATGTTTACAAATCCTACAAACAGAACGACCTAATGCTATTTTGCTGGATTTATCAATGCCGGGAATGGATGGGTTTGCTGTGTACGCTCGTCTCCGATCCGATCCCATAACTCGATCGATTCCAGTGATTCTGCTGACAGCAAGAGTTATGTCAACCGATATAGCTGAATTTGCCGAAATGGGTGTTGCTGGGGTAATTCGCAAACCATTTGACCCCACCACCCTGCCGGGAAAAGTGGCAGAGATTTTGGGATGGGATGATTGACACTCCCCGGTATGGCAGACGCAGGATTCTTAAGACGTGACAATCTTAATATCCTCTCTGGAAATCTGGGGATTGTTGGATACAATTTCTCTCAGTTATTGCTATTTTTACGAAAGATTTCGATTTGCATCAATTCCTTAACAACCTTGTATTCTTTACCAAATCTTTACTTCTTACATCTACATTCATAGAGTTGCTGCTTCAACACAGCTTACAGCACTTGGCAACAAAAGAAAAATACACTTTCCTATAAAAAAGAGGTTTTTATGACAAGCTGTCCTTGCTGCACGAATCAACTGCTGCGTCACCTTCGCCACAGTCAAGTATACTGGTTTTGCCGTCAGTGTTGGCAAGAAATGCCTGTCTACCCTCTTAACAGTTACGGTTCATCGCCCTCTATAAATTTAGTTAGAGAGTTAAGGATTAAGAAGCAACTTTTTTCAGAGGCGATAGTTTAAAGGTGAAATTCCCTCGCACAGGCGTGACGCCCGTGCCACAATAGAGGCGGATGAATAAAAGGGAGCTCGCACTTACGGGCTAAACCTCTTCAAAAATTGCGCCTCGCTGCTGTAGATTCACCTGCATCTCCTCATCCATTCCTGAATTATTCCCGAATCTGGCTGACTCGACATTCGCACCGCTGAAATTAGTATTTGTTAAGTTCACTTCCCGCAGATTGGCGCCGCTCAAATTGGCACCGCTGAGGTTAGCTAAAGCTAGACTTGCTTTGTGCAAATCTGCACCGCTTAAATCAGCATTTCCTAAGAAAGCCCCACTCAAATCTGCACCGCCGAATTTGGCATTTTGCAGGTTGGCGTCGCTGAAATCGGCATCGTTTAAGGTTGCACCCCGGAAATTTGCCCGATCGAGATTTGCGCTGCTAAAATCCACTGCACTTAAAGTCGTTCCGCGCAAGCTGCTACCCGCGAAATCTAGTGCTGGGTTGAGATTGGCGATTTTTGCCAACTCTACAAAGTTGTCGGTTTCAGCAGAGATAATGCGATCGACCATTTCCTGCAATTCCGATTCAGCTTCCGGGACAATTTCCACTTCGCGCGGTTCAACCGGAGGCAAATTGTAGGACAATAGCGCCCAACTGAGGGCAGGTTGGAGTTTATTTGCTTGCAGATATATAGTCAGGATTCTTTCTAAAACCGAATGTTGATTTGGCGTGATATCGTGCGGCCACAAACCCTCCGCATCTGTGAGATTAATATCTTCTTTAGCAACTTCAAAAGCCGCTGCCATCCTAAATTCTTTGCCAGCCAATTCTCCCAGCTTAGCACTTTTTAGCAAACCTTTTAATACTGATTTGCCCTGTTCTACTGCAAAAATCCAAGCTGGCGTTGTATCATCGCTGATTGTGGAAACGTGACAAAATATGCTCTCTGTTTCCTTAGTTTTTTCCGCCTTCTCCCCGCCCTGAACTCCCCGCTGACTTTCGGTTACTAAATTTTCTGCACTGCTTTGAATGGGCAGGGTTTCTCCTATTGGCAAAAGCTTGAAAGAACCGACTAACTGACGTGATGCTACGGGTATTTCGCAGTTTTCTAGATAGAGTTTGAGCGTCCCGCCTTGCAGACCAAATTTGACGCGACCACCTAGCAGGGGTTCCCAATGCTCGTTAAAATTCAGGCTCAAGTGAATATCGAGCTGCTGGGTTTGGGGTGCAACCGATGGAACTGGAATTGCTTCTAATTGCATCCACAAGCAATCTGGGTATTTGTTGTGAGACTCTAGCGATCGCATATCGGGTAGAATTGCTGGCACTACCAGCCTGTAATTGATATTTAAATTAGTTTATCATCTCTATTTTATCACAACACAGCTTTTTTTCCTGGACTATCATTGTAAATTTTGTTTAATTTTATCTGCAACTCATTGGTTTTGCTGAATTTGGCTTTTTACCCAATTCCGAAATGCTTTCACTAATTCCAAATAGTCCATTGTTTCTGCTTATTCCAAAAATCTGACAATCTCTAATATCGGTAAGCTGGGAAATGCTAAACTGATCTCGCCCTCAAGGTATTCTCCATTTTCTAATCTGTTGATTCTGAGTCGCGATCCATTATAAATCCAAACTTCCGGCACTCCCAGATCCGCATAAACCTGCAAGGTATTTTCCGAACGGCTGGTAATATCAATTCCCACCACTAAATCCGGCGGCGGATATTGAGTCAGGTCGATTCTTTTTTGGCCTTTAACTGCACTAATATTCGGGATGTAAAAACATTCATCCGGTTCTGCACCGCTAAGTTCAGGACGCTTGAAAGTTGTGGAACCAAGGGGCTCAATTCTTACCTCTAATTCTTCCGCTAAGGTTTCAACAAATCGACCCATTATTGTTTTGAAGCGTTCGTGTTCTGGAGAAGGCACCATAATTTCAAGATTGCCGCGATTATATCTCAGTCGAATTTGCCGATCGCCGATTTCAGCAAGCAAAGTTTCGTAGGTTTGCCAACTGATACCCGATAGGTGGACAATTTGTTCCGGCGGGGCGAGAGTTTGAGCAGACATAGGGCTAATTTGGTGAAGAGTTCGTAGGCGCAAGCCGGGGCGTAGCCATCGCGCTTTTACATTATATCATCGAAAAAAGCTCGATCGCTCTTTAATTACTGAGTTAAAATATGTGCTATCGAGCCAGAATGTTTAGTCACCACTCTGCGCCGGAAATACCGAAGACAACTCCAGAGACAACTCTGGAAAACCCGGAATTACCACCGTCTGATTTGGCAACATAACTCGTTGCAATTGATAACTACAACTCCCGTTTTGTTTCTGATAAGGTTCGCTGTGCATTTCCAGTTGATTATCAACCAAATTAAATATCCAATAATTAGAAATCCCAGTCTCAGCATAGAGAGACAACTTGGTTGTGCGATCGTACTTCAACGTAGAATCCGAAACCTCAATTACCAATAAAATCTCAGCAGGCTGCGGGTGAGAAGATAAATAATTGTCAGAACGATTGGGGGCAATAACAACATCAGGCTCTGGTTCGCTATCATCAGACAAAATAATTGGCTCTTGACCGCGCACGATCGCTCTTTTTCGCAGCAGCGGGTACAATTCTCCTAACAGTAGCGAATTACAAACAGAGTGAAACGTACTTTTAGTAGTCTTGAGGATAATTTCTCCGCGAATCAATTCAACTCGTTCCTCGGGGGCGAAAAATCCCAGTTCTCCCAAACGGTGATATTCTGCGATCGAGAATCGTTTTGCAGTTACGGCAGTCATAGCTTTTGTTACCCTCTACAATTACCAATATTTCCAATTAATTCTACTCAAAAATCCCGCCCCGTGCCATCAATTCAACCTTCACAGCTTCCGAAATTCCCAGACAACCAAAAAACTTTGCATTTTTAACCACCGTATTTTTCAAATCAGCGCGGCTCAAATCAGCACCGTTTAAATTCGCACCACTCAAATTGACACCGCTTAAATCAGCATTCTTCAAATCAGTATTTGTCAAATTTGCATTTACTAAAATCGCATTCGGTAAATAAGCACTGCTCAAATTGGCGCCGGTTAAATTTGCACCGCTCAAATTCGCCCGAGGCAGCTTTGTCCGCAAATCAGCACCGCTTAAATTGGCGCTGCTGAGTTCAGCATCCCGCAAATTAGCATTGCACAAATTAGCATCAATTAAAATAGCAGCGCTCAGCAAAGCACCGCTGAGATCGGCCAAAGTCAAATCGGCACCTCGGAGGTTGGTTTCGCGCAAATCCGCACCGTTAAAATCAGTGTAGTGCAAGTCAAAGCCGCTTAAATTAGCCCCAGCAAAATCCTCAATCGGATTCAAACCCACTGTTTCTGCAAGTTGTAGAAAACTTTTATTTTTATCGGTTAAAAACAGTTGCCGGACGATCGCCAATTGCTGCTGTCGGTACTCGTCGGCCTTGTCGTAATCTGCTAAATACTTGTAAGCAAGCTTCAAATTCTTGAGAGCATTGCGCTCAATGCGATCGTCCTTGCAGGCGCGCGCGATCGACAACTGCTCGTGATAGCATTCGATCGCACCAGGCAAATCTCCCTTAGCATCGTAAGCTAGCGCCAAATTGCCCAAAGTTTCCAGCTCAGAGCGCCCGTCGCCAGTGTCCCGCGCGATCGCCAAACGCTGCTGCTGGTAATCAATAGCACCAGAAAAATCCTCAAGAGCACAGCAAGCATTGCCCAGATTTCCCAAAGCATTCGCCTCGCCCCGGCGATCCCCAATTTCCCGCGCTAACACCAAATGCTGCTGGTAGCAGTCGATCGCCTGAGCATAATTTCCCAGCGCTTCGTAAGCTACGCCCATATTACCCAGCGCCGCACCTGATCGCCGCTTATCGTTCATTGAGCGATACAGCGCCAGCGCTTCCTGCCAAGAACCCAGCGCCGCCTCAAATTGGCGCGCCTGATATTGCGAAATCCCCTGCTTGATTAGCTCGCTAGCTTGTTCGCTCATAGTGCCAAAATTAGTTAATAACTAAAGTTGATATTAATCGACTCAAAGCGGTAATTGCTAATCGGTAATCAGTAATCGGGGATCAGTATGGCAAATCCCCCTCTCCCATCCGTATTTTCACGTCCGTGCAAAAAAAAAGACAAAAAAAAGAGAGAGCTACCTAAGTAACTCTCTCTGCCATCAGGGTGCATCTACATAACACAATATAACACGGTCGGGATGAGGGGTGTCACCCCCAAACATGAAGATGTTGTAAAGAAATGTAGATTAATTATAAAGTTACGAGCCAGCGAGAAGGGCGATCGCGCGACGAGTTCAGGAAAAACCGATCGCCCGCCGCTGTATCCGCTACATGATCCCCTTAACAAATGCTTAGCCTGGGCCGTTAAGCTTCGCCGTCAGCAGCTCATTCGTCAGTTTGGGATCGGCTCGGCCGCCCGTTTCCTTCATCACCTTGCCGACAAAAAAGCCCAGCAGCTTAGTTTTACCGGCTCGGTACTGTTCGAGCTCCTTGGGATTGGCTGCCAACACGGCATCGATCGCTTGATCGATCGCCCCAGTATCCGAAATTTGAATCAAACCCTTGCTCTCAACGAACTTCTGAGGCGAACCACCGTTGGCCAGCAACTCCGGCAAAATATCCTTAGCGATTTTGCCACTGATCGTACCGGCCTCAATTAACCCCAGCAGTTCAGCTAAATCCTGCGGTTGGAAAGGAATTTCTGCGATCGCCAGTTTTTCATTTTTCAGATAAGCAGTAATATCGCCCATCACCCAATTGGCAGCTTGTTTAGCCACAGCACCGGCGGCGATCGATTTTTCAAAATACTCCGCCACCGCTTTGTCGTCAGTCAGCACCCGCGCGTCGTAGGGAGAAAGACCGAGCTCAGTTTCGTAGCGATTGCGCTTCATTGCCGGCAATTCCGGCAGTTGAGCTTTCCAATCCTGCAATTGCTCGGCCGAAACTTTGATCGGAGGCAAATCCGGTTCCGGGAAATACCGGTAATCGCTTGCACCTTCCTTAACCCGCATACTGAAAGTACACTGCTTGTTTTCATCCCACAGCCGGGTTTCTTGGATGATGGTTTCGCCATTTTCCACAGCTTGAATTTGCCGCTCGATCTCATAATCGATCGCCCGTTCGATCGCATTAAAAGAGTTCATATTTTTAATTTCCACCTTCGTGCCGAACTCTTCTCTGCCAACGGGGCGCACCGAAATATTCACGTCGCACCGGAGCGAACCTTCCTGCATATTCCCGTCGCCAACACCGATGTAGCGCACGATCCGGCGCAATTCTTGACCGTATTCAGCAGCTTCCGCGCCCGATCGCAAATCCGGTTCCGAAACAATTTCGATTAGAGGCACACCGGCACGGTTGTAATCGACCATTGAATAAGTTGAACCGCTGAGCCGATCGCTGCCGCCGTGCACCAATTTTCCGGCATCTTCCTCCATGTGCAAGCGAGTGATCCCGATTTTTTTTCTAGTAGAATTTCCCGTCTCATCCACGAGTTCAATTTCTAGCCAACCGTTAGTAGCGATCGGCAAATCGAACTGAGAAATTTGATAATTTTTCGGCAAATCGGGATAGAAATATTGCTTGCGATCAAACTTACTGTAAGGTGCGATTTCGCAGTTGAGAGCCAGCCCTGCTTTCACCGCATACTCCAGCACTTTTTGATTTAATACTGGCAACACTCCAGGCATTCCCATACAAATTGGGTCAATGTTAGTATTTGGGGCATTGCCAAATTCTGTAGAAGAACTGGAGAAAATTTTAGTATTCGTACTCAATTGACAATGAGTTTCGAGACCGATAATGGCTTCGTACTCAGTTTTAACTGGTGCAGCAGCAGTCATAAGCGATTTTAAAGACTGAATAACTTTAGATTTTATTTTAGCTTTTTATTGACCAAACTGATGGGAGATTATTTGTAGGTAGGGGCGGTTTCATTGGTGTCAACAAGCGCGTCAAACCCTTTGTTCGGCAGGTTTTAACCCCTGCCGGACTTTGAGAAAGCGTGTTTAGTTGAGACAAATGGGGCTCTGCATACGCAACACCCTGCTACAGATTTGCGATCGACCCAAGCCCGCAGCCACGCCGATCTCCTTTCGATCGCCCCCAAACAACAACTCTGTGCAAAAATATACTTAGCGCCTGCTCCTGCCCGCACCCTTCCCTTACCCAGGAGAGTTTTAGATCGATCCACCACAATGGCTGATCAATCTGCACCCCAAATCCTTTTACTGGCAGTCTTTAATAACGCCGCGCGCCTCTAACGATCGGCTCCACGCACAGACTAAAAATTAAAAATGTATAATTTAACAGGAAATTACATATTTTTAATTTTTAAGCTTTAATTTTGAATTGTAAAAGTAACACTTGTCTAAGTGCCAAAAGTATGCCTGAAATTCCAGTTGAAAGTGCCACACTGTTTCAGAACAGCACCACTGAGCTAGAGCAGGCGGAATCAGCCCTCGAACTCGCTTGGCACGAACTCGAAAAACAAACAGCAGAAACCATTGCTCAAATCGCCAACGCCGGCTCAGCAAACACACAGGAAATCAGCGATCGCTTGGCCGAGGCGAAGCAACTCCGGCAGCAACTTCAAACTCAAATAAAAAAAGCCAACTCGCGGCGGGAATTTCATCTAGAAAACTCGCCCATGGCAGTTATAGAGTGGGACAGGGAATTTCGGGTAGTGCGGTGGTCGCCAATGGCAGAACAACTATTTGGCTGGAGTGCAGCAGAAGCGATTGGCAAATACTGGCACCAATGGTCAATAGTTTATCAAGAAGACTTCGAGCAAGTGTGCGCCGTCACGAATCAACTGTTAGACAGCAGAGAAACCCGGAACGTTTGCCGCAACCGCAACTATACCAAAGATGGCTCGATAATTTACTGCGAATGGTACAATTCTGCACTCATGGATGAATCGGGAACAGTAGTTTCAATTCTATCTTTTGGCAGAGACATAACCGATTGCCACCGCATTCAAGAAGAACTGCACCGGCGCGAACAAGCTTTCAGCACCCTAGCGGAAAATGCGACTGATATCATCGCCAGGTTTGATCGAAAATTTCGCCACCTTTACATCAACCACGCAGTAGAATCAGCAACCGGAAAACCCCCTGCCGAATTAATTGGCAAGAGCAACAGAGAATCAGGAATGCCCCCACACTTGTGCGACCTGTGGGACGAGACTTTTTTGAAAGTTTTTGGCACCGGCAAACAAGAAACCATAGAATTTGAGTTTCCTAGTCCCGAGGGCATAAAACATTACCACTGTCGAGTCATTCCCGAGTTTGCTGAAGACAATTCAGTCGCCACACTTTTATCCATAGCCCGCGACATCACAGAACTAAAACAAGTCGAATCGCAGTTGCGACAAAGCGAATCCCAATTTAAAGCCATAGTTGATTCTAACATGATCGGCCTAATTTTTTGGGATCTTAACGGTAGCATTACAGATGCCAACGCCGCTTTTTTAAACACGGTAAATTATACGCGGGACGAGCTGCTTGCCGGGAGAGTTAACTGGCAAGAAATGACACCGCCAGAATACGTGCGTTTAGATACCGAAAAAGTTGCCGAACTGAAGGCTAAAAATACGGTTGTTCCCTTTGAAAAAGAATTTATACGCTCTGATGGTAGCCGCGTTCCGGTGCTGCTGGGTAGCACATTTTTAGAAGGAACGCAACAGTTAGGCGTTAGTTTTGTGCTGGACTTAAGCGAGTCCAAACAGGCGGAATATGAACTGCAAAAACATCAACAACTTTTAGATAGCATCCTGACAACTATTCCCAACTTTATTTACATTTACGATGCAGTAGAAAACCAAAATATTTATGCAAATGAATCTGTCACAGCCATACTCGGCTACACGGTCAAAGAATGGCAAGATTTGGGTATAGAGGCTATTGCTAACTTAGTTCATCCCGATGATATGTTAAAGCTAATTACAGGTATGGAGCGACTAAAACACAGCAGCAATGCCTGTGAAACGGATGACAGAGACTACAGAATCAAACACAAAAATGGGGAATGGCGCTGGGTGCACGATCGCTCTACAATCTTCAAAAGAACCCCAGACGGGAAAATGAGGCAAATTATCGGTTCCGTACTCGACATCAGCGATCGCAAACAAGCCGAAGAATCATTAAGACAGCAAAAAGAACTGCTGCAAACTATCTTCGACAACGTGCCGATTATGCTCGCATTCTTAGACAAAAACGGTCAAATAAACTGGGTAAACCGCCACTGGGAACAAGTGCTCGGCTGGAGTTTGGCGGAAACCAAAGACGGCGATATCTTGGCGGAATTTTATCCGCAGCCAGAATATCGTCAATACGTTTTGGACGAAATTCAAGCAGCACGTCAGAAGTGGAGCGACTTCAAAACACAAGTTAGAGACGGGCGAATTATCGACACTTCTTGGGCAAATGTTCGCCTTTCCGACGGCAGTTGTATCGGCATTGGTCAAGATATTACAGAACGCAAACGAGTAGAAGCTGAACTCAAAGAACTCAACGAAACTTTAGAAGCTCAAGTCGCCCAGCGTACTGCAGAGTTAGAGACTTTTTTTGATGCTTTGCCGGACTACATTTATGTGGTAGAACGGGACAAGATGCGCCTGTCTTTTGTCAACCAATCTGTTGCCAAAACTGCTGGTTTAAATAGCAGAAGAGAGATGCAGGGCAAAACTATTTTTGAATCTTTTTCCCCAGAAATAGCCGAACAATTTGGTAGGGAAAATTGGCAGGTATTTGAAACAGGCGAAGCTCTGCACTTGCAGGATAAATTTGTGATATCTGGCGAGACTATTTACTACGATACTTTTAAAATTCCCCTGAGAAATCTCGACGGCGAGGTTTATGCTTTAATTGGCACTTCTCGCGATATCACTGAGTTGGTAGAGACAAAACAAGCTTTGTCAGAACGCACAGAGCAATTAGAATCTGCAAATCAAGAATTAGAATCTTTTTCTTACTCGGTTTCCCACGACTTGCGCGCACCTTTGCGACACATTTCAGGTTTTGTAGAAGCGTTGAAGCAGCGGCTAGAATTAACTGAGGCTTTGAGCGATCGCAAAATAGTTCACTATATGGAAATAATTGAAGACAGCAGCCAAAAAATGAGCCTGTTGATTGACGGTTTGCTCGCCCTGTCGCGGGTGAGTCGCACCGATTTGAGGCAAATTCCGATCGATCTGAGCCGTTTGGTACAAAATGCGATTAAATTGACTAAACCCCCAACCGTCGCAGATCCGGCCCAAACTCCCCACAGCGTTGAATTTGCCGTCGGAGATTTGCCGACAGTAATGGGAGATCCAACCTTGCTGCAACAGGTGTTCAGCAACTTGATTAGCAACGCCGTCAAGTTCAGCCGCGGACGCACTCCGGCTACAATAGTTATTGAGGGTTTACCTGATGGGACGATTTTTGTCAAGGATAACGGGGTGGGTTTTCCGATGGAATATGCCGATCGCCTGTTTGGAGCCTTTCAGAGGCTGCACTCCCAGAGAGAATTTGAAGGTACGGGCATCGGTTTGGCGATCGTCCAGCGGATTATTCACCGCCACGGCGGCACGGTTTGGGCCGAAAGCCTACCTAGTCAAGGAGCCACGTTTTACTTTAAACTAGGGCAAACAATCTCAAACGGTAGTATAGATTAGTAAGTTAAGTGTATAAGAGTTTTAAATTCATAATTTAAAACTCTTATACACTTAAATAAGTCACAATCGGTGAGAGCATCTGAAGTTTGGTGTGACAGGGGTGTTCCCTGTCAGAGATGGAAGCCAAAGATCTAGGCTTGGCTGTGCAAGATGCTCGTACTCCTAAAAAACGCTCTTTAAAAAATTGGGATGATCCCCAATCGGTTCGGTCAGCCCTCGACTGTCGGTGCTAAATAAAGGTTTTGAGAGTAGAGTATATAATTGATTTTGCTAAAAATATCGAGATAAAATTAACAACCAATTTCCGTCTAAAAAATTACTAGCAACAACACGAATAACCAATTGAAAACCTCCCCAATACCTTATGTTAGATATAAATCAGACCAACTATCTACTAAAAATGGTAGCGGAATCAACATTAAACTTGTTGATTATCGAAGACATGGCAGAAGATATGGAATTAATAGTGCTTGCCTTAGAAGCGGGGGGGGTAAATTTTAAGTGCGACACTGCCGAAACAGCCACAGAGTGCAGAAAACTGCTCGAAAATTGCCAGTACGATGCTGTACTCTCAGATTACCGCCTCCCCGGCTTCAACGGTTTAGAAGTGTTGAAATTAATGCAGGAATTAGGGCAAGACATACCCTTGATTTTAGTAACGGGAAGTTTGGGAGAAGAAGCGGCAGTTGAGTGCATCAAAGCTGGAATGACCGATTACGTATTAAAAGGGCGGCTGTTTAGGTTGCCAACAGTCTTAGAACGATCGCTCCAAGAATACAAAATGCGGCGCCAGCAACAAGAAGCGATCGCCCAAATTCAGCGACAAGCTCAGCGAGAAGCGATTGTCAACCGCATCCTCCAAGCCATGCGCTTCACGCTTGTACTCGATGAAGTGCTGCAAACCACCGCAGATCAACTGCACGAAGCTCTAGACATCAGCGCCTGCGCCATCTTGCAGCCAGATGCTGAAGGCGGCATCAAAGTTCGCTACATCAGCAAAGCAGCCGACAGAGAAGGGTTTGTCGGGCTAAATTGCAAAGTGGCCGAACACTACAGATCGGGGCTCGCGGCCGGGGAAACCCTGATTATCGACGAGTTATCGACCCTGTGCCCGTCCCTGCAAGAATCAGCAGGGTTGGTAGGGTTTCGCTCCGTCGCGATCGCCCCACTGCTCTACCAGCAGTCATTTTTGGGAGGAATTAGCCTCTATCAGTGCGATCGGGCGCGCTCTTGGAGCGCAGAAGAACTCTCCCTACTCAAAGCCATAGCCGATCAGTGCGCCATCGCGATCCACCAAGCCGAACTTTACCAACAAGCCCAAACCGAACTTGCAGAACGCAAGCGCGCCGAAGCAGCAGTCTGCGGCATCCAGCAGCAGCTAGCCACAATGGCAGCCAACATTCCCGGCTCAGTCTACCGCACCGTGCTGCATCGAGATGGCACAATATCCATGCCCTACATCAGTCCGGGCGTGCGCGAAGTTACTGGGTTCGGGGCCGAAGAAGTGATTTCGCACCCGGAACTCTTGACCGAAATCATCCATCCAGACGACAAAAGCTCGTTTGACAGCCGCGTAGCAGCATCGAGAGCGACTCTTTTGCCGTGCGATCGGCAGTACCGCATCGTTCTAAGATCGGGGGAGGTCAAGTGGGTGCAAGACAGCGCTAAATTTTCCAAAAACGAAAACGGCGACGTAATTATAGACGGAGTAGCCCTCGACATCAGCGATCGCAAACAAGCAGAATCAGCCCTGCGCCAAAGCGAACAGCGATTTCGCTCGCTGATTGAAAACGCCACAGACATCACGATCATTCTCGACGCCGAAGGAATCTTCCGCTATATCAGCCCTTCGGTTAAGCGAATTTTAGGATACGCGCCCCACCAGGCGATCGGCCGCAGCGCCTTAGAAATAGTTCACCCCGACGACTGTGCCACGATCACCGAAACCCTCCACAAAGCCATTGAAAGCCCCAAAAGAAGCCTGTCCCCAGTTGAGTACCGAGTCCGCCACCGCAACGGTTCCTGGTGTTATGTAGAAGCTGTAGCAACCAACTTGCTGTATGATCCCGCAGTCGAGGGAATCGTGATTAACTGTCACGACATCACTCAGCGCAAACTCGCCGAAGAACAACTGCTGCACGATGCTTTTCACGACGCCCTCACCGGATTGCCTAACCGATCACTATTTACCGATCGGCTGGAACACGCTCTGAGGCTGGCAAAACGGCGCAAAGACTACTTGTTTGCCGTGCTGTTTCTCGATTTAGATAGATTTAAAGTAGTCAACGATTCCCTCGGACACGCCATCGGCGATCAATTGCTAGTATCGATCGCGCGGCGTCTGGAAGCTTGTATGAGGGTCGGAGATACAGTGGCCCGCCTCGGAGGAGACGAGTTTGTGCTGTTGCTAGAAGACATCGAGGGCATCAATGAAGCTACCGCCATTGTCAACCGCCTGCAAAAGAAAATCACCTCCCCTCTCCTTCTAGACGGACACGAAGTATTTATCACCGCCAGCATCGGCATAGCTTTGAGTTCTGGCGAATACCTGGAACCGACAACCCTGTTGCGCGACGCAGACACAGCAATGTACCGCGCCAAAGAACTCGGCAGAGCCCGACACGAAGTTTTCAACAGTTCCATGCACGCCCACGCTTTGCGGCTGTTGCAGCTAGAAAACGACCTGCGGCGGGCGATCGAGTCAATTAGAGAGCCGGCCACAGAAGAAGACTTTCCTCCATCCCCCGAATCAGCCTTACCTCCCTTATCCGCATCGCCCCAGTTTATTATTCACTACCAGCCGATCGTGTCGATCGCCAATAACACAATTACCTGTTTTGAGGCTCTAGTGCGCTGGCAGCATCCAGAACGCGGCTTAGTTTCCCCCGGCGAATTCATCACCATCGCCGAAGAAACCGGCTTAATCGTACCCCTCGGCCGCTGGGTACTTCGCACAGCTTGCCACCAAATCCGCCAGTGGCAGCAGCTATTTCCCAGCAACCCCCCCTTGAGCGTTAGCGTCAACATTTCTGTCAAACAGTTTTCTCAGCCAGATTTAATCGAATACATCGACCAAGTTCTTCAAGAAACTAACCTCGACGGCAGCAGTTTAAAACTAGAAATTACCGAAAGCGTACTCATAGAAAATTCCGAATCAGTAACAGCAATGCTGGTGCAACTCAGAACCCGAAACATACACTTGTGCATTGACGACTTCGGCACCGGCTATTCATCGCTTTCCTACCTGCACCGTTTCCCCACCAATACCTTAAAAATAGACCGCTCTTTTGTTAGCAGGATGGGAGGTGAGTTCGATTTTAGTAAAGGAGGCATTGACCCGACAGAAATTGTGCGGTCGATCGTTACTTTGTCCCACAATTTAGGCATGGATGTAGTAGCAGAAGGAGTCGAAGAAGCCTCGCAACTATCTATACTCAAAGGGTTAAAATGCGAGTACGCCCAGGGATTCTTTTTCTCAAAAGCAGTAGACTCTCAAACAGCAGCAGGCTTAATCCGACAGCAAGCAGAAAATCAGAATTTGCTGACATTTAGTTTGTTAGAGAAAGGCCATTAAAAAAACACGGCATTTTGTGAGCCCCGTTTCAGCATAAAATCTTAAAATATTTTAAAGCTGTGCCTAACTGGCGTCAGTTAATAACTACAGCATCCAAATCACTGTCAACGACCCAGGTTTAAAGATACTGGGCTTCCAGCCTAAGACTTAAACCATAGTTGACCAGATGCGTACCTGCGTACTACGTTAACGGTAAGAGTTAAAGACCTACCAGGGAATGCGAAGCTACTTCCTTGCCAAGCGAAATTTAGGATTAAACAGACTTATTGAGTTAAATCAGTGTCCTAGATATAGTACCGGCTGTTAACGAAGGCGCAAGCTAACATTACCCCTCTCATAGAGGCTCATAAAGGAGCGAACATTATGCGATCGCCGATTGCGAGGTTGGATGTGGTAATTGTCCCACTGAAAGTACATTACAAAAGTACACTCCCGTCTAGCAATCCCCGTGTAATGGAAAGATTCACGGCGGTTGAAACCGCCTAGCCGTTTCCCTCTCAGGTCTAAAGACACGCTCGTTTCCCACTTACCGAATTTTTTTATGACTATTGGCTACCTCGCACTCGTTCTCCACGCCCACTTGCCTTTTGTCCGCCACCCCGAAAGCGACTACGTTTTAGAAGAAGAATGGCTGTTTGAGGCGATCGCGGAAACCTACATTCCCCTGCTGCAAGTCTTTGAAGGGCTCAAGCGCGACGGCATCGACTTTAAAATTACCATGAGCATGACGCCGCCCTTGGTTGCCATGCTGCGCGACCCCTTGCTGCAAGACCGCTTCGACGACCACTTGGCTAAACTCGAAGAATTAGCGGATCTGGAAATCGAACACAACAGCGGAAACGGTCACCTCCGCTATTTAGCAGAACATTACGCCGCTCACTTCTCTCAAGTTCGCAACTTTTGGGAAAAGTACGATCGAGATTTAGTCAAAGCCTTCAAAGAACACCAAGATACCAACAACCTCGAAATCATCACCTGCGGTGCCACCCACGGCTACCTACCGCTGATGAAAATGTACCCCGAAGCAGTTTGGGCACAAATTCAAGTAGCTTGCGACAACTACGAAGCAAACTTCGGCCGCCGACCAAAAGGCATTTGGCTGCCAGAATGCGCCTACTATGAAGGCTTAGAGCGGATGTTAGCCGATGCAGGGCTCCGCTACTTTCTCACAGACGGTCACGGCATCCTCTACGCCCGCCCGCGTCCCCGCTACGGCAGCTACGCCCCAATTTTCACCGAATGCGGAGTAGCAGCCTTCGGCCGGGATCACGAATCATCGCAGCAGGTTTGGTCTTCTGAAGTCGGCTATCCAGGCGCGGCCGAATACCGGGAATTCTACAAAGATTTGGGCTGGGAAGCTGACTACGATTACATTAAGCCCTACATCATGCCCAACGGTCAGCGGAAAAATACCGGGATTAAATATCACAAAATCACCGGTCGCGGATTGGGTTTAGGCGATAAACAGTTGTACGATCCTTACTGGGCAAGGGAAAAAGCAGCCGAACACGCCAGCAACTTTGCTTTCAACCGGGAACGCCAAGTCGAACACCTCAACGGCATTATGCAGCGTCCGCCCATTATTGTTTCGCCTTACGACGCCGAACTTTTCGGTCACTGGTGGTACGAAGGGCCTTGGTTCTTAGATTACCTGTTCCGCAAGAGTTGGTACGACCAAAATACCTACGACATGACGCACTTAGCCGATTATTTGCGCGGAAATCCGACTCAGCAAGTGTGCCGCCCGTCTCAGTCTAGCTGGGGTTTCCGGGGTTTCCACGAATATTGGCTCAACGATACCAATGCTTGGATTTACCCGCACTTACACAAAGCAGCGGAACGGATGATTGAGTTGGGAAGCATGGAACCTGCAGATGAATTGCAGTGGCGGGCTTTGAACCAAGCCGCGCGGGAAGTGCTGCTAGCTCAATCTTCTGACTGGGCATTTATCATGCGTACAGGAACGATGGTGCCCTATGCAGTGCGCCGGACTCGATCGCACTTAATGCGCTTTCACAAGCTTTACGATGAAGTGAAAGAAGGGAAAGTTGATTCGGGTTGGTTGGAGAAGGTTGAGGAGATTGATAATATTTTCCCTGAAATTAACTATCGCGTTTATCGATCGCTTTAAGTCTCGTTTCCCCTCCCATCCTGTCCCCCCAGCCCTGCTTAAGGGAGGGACAGGATGTTAATTAAAATTATAGGTGATGGGGCGATCGCCATGAGTGCAATGAGAGGGGCAATCTTTGATTGAGAGTGTGAGTGCGATCGCATTTTTCGTCTGGAAAGAGCGCTCGCACTTTATGTCTTTTTCTCAACGCGCAGGCTATCTCCTTTTTGGTATAGCATTTCTTAGAAAGATGAGGTATAATATAACTAACTTAAACGGAGTGAAAAATATAGAAGTTCAAAATGTTATACAGCTCTAATTAAATGGGGCGCTCTTCGAGCAGTAGTCCCTCGACC
>NZ_JAUBPR010000220.1:0-4668 GCF_036700845.1 Microcoleus sp. S13_C5 | reverse complement strand
GCCCTGACCTGCTTAAATTGCTCTCTATCTTGCTGATTTTACTCGATCATTAAAAAGATCTCAAATGGGTTCTATAGTCAAAGCTGGTGTCTGTTTTGTGCATGCACCTATTTTAATTATCTGGTCTTTGACATCATAAGTATTGGTCAATACCCCTCGATTTGATAAGATGCACCTTTCTTGAGTCGAGTGATGAATCCAATTTCTTGCTCGATTAACTTTGACCAAAAAGCGAAGTGAAAGAAGCCTCTATCCAATAATAATAAGGTTTTCGGCTTAACTGTTTTTAGTAAATTTTACTCCCAATTAGTGTCTGCTTGTTTCGGATTTTCCCCCAACCAAATTTTTTCGGCAAGATGAGTTACTAGGTCTATAATTACTCCCATTATTCCGGCTAATTGACCAATTGGAACATCTGATAAACTCTCTAATTTACGAAATAATGCTTCTAATGTTGAGCCGTCAGCTATCCAGATATCATCAAAGTTTTTTAAGGCAAATTGTACGATATCTGGTAGTGGTATTGATTTTCTTGTTAACCATTTTCGGCGAAAATGAGGCAATAATTCTTTAAATACTTTTTCCAATAAAATTGCTGGAAAAGTTAAAAATCTGAGTGATAATGCTTGTTGGCTAATTTCTTGTGGCTGACACCATAAAAATCCTTCTCTATTTAATAATCTGGTTAACTCTGTTAATCCTGCTACGTCTCGCCATAATAAACTTAATATTGCTGCCATCATTAATGGTAGTGTCAGAATTATATCTCTTAGATTTAGTTGCCGATAAAAAGTGTTGTGGGCAGCCATTGCCGGAATTAATAAATCTTCCCGGTGATTCGCGATCACTTCATTTTCTACTTGGGGACGATTTTTTTTCTTTGCATGATCTCGGTTGATTCCTTTTTTGCTAATCATAACTGGTTCAATTATGGTTCAACTGCTTGCCCGGTAAAGGTTTCATCCTATTTTACCTTTTTTTGTCTACCCCCTTGATAATTTGCACTTTTTCTTAACTTGTCACAAATGTACCAAGATGGTAGACATTTTACTAGCTACTGCGCTTGATTTGGTTAATACTAAGCACTTCAAAAACTGGTTTACAAGCTGCTGCTACTGTACTTCATAAACTTGGAATACGCTGTATTTCTCAGAAATCACGTTAGTGAGCAGCAGGTGCTTTGGCTCCAGCGCCTCCCTTGCCGAGAAACAGCAGCAATGGCAGCGAGCAGAGAAAGACAATGCCGACAAAGCGAAAAATGTCTGCGTAGGATAGAACGGCTGCCTGCGTATTGACTAATTGGGAGAGCGCGGCGAGGGCTTGTTGTTGGGCAGTTGTGGCATCAGAACCGCGACTCTGAAAAAAACCAGTTAGTGCACTGAGCCGCTCAGTTGTTTCTGGATCGTAAGGCGTTAACTTTGCCAACAAAATGGCTCGATGAAAAGCCTCTCGTTGAGCCAGTAATGAGGTCAGAATGGCAATGCCAATACTACCACCGAGCTGACGAGTCAAGTTATAGAAGCCCGAGCCAGCCGATACATCTTCTTTGGGGATGGAACCCAATGTTGCCAAACTCAGGGGCAGGAACATCAAAACCGTAGTTGCACCGCGCCAGATTAGGGGCCAAAACAAATCATCAGTTCCGGTTTGGGGCGTGATTTTTGCCAGCTCGAACATGACGGCTGCCGTTCCACCGGCTCCCAGCGCAATTAAAATGCGGGCATCCACCTTAGTCGAAATTTTGCCCAGTAAAACCATTATGATGGCGGACGCTAAAGCTCCTGGAGCGAGTAGAAATCCGGTTTGCGTTGCCGAAAAGTGCAGCACGCCTTGAGCAAACAACGGTACAGCAAACAAGGCTCCGTACAACCCCATGCCCAAAATACCAGAGTAAAGGCTACCGGCTGCCAGGGATTTATGCCGCAGAACCCGTAAGTCAACTGCTGGTGCTTTTGTGCTGAGTTCTCGCCAGATGAACAGAAACAGCCCCATAACCGCCACAAACGCCAGGAGCGTAATAAAACCCGATTCAAACCAGTTTTCTTTTTCCCCTTCTTCCAAAAATGCTTGCAAACTACCTACCGCAATACACAGCAGTACAATTCCTGTCCAGTCCACTTTCTGCTGGCTCCGTCCGTGTTGCTTCGAGTCAGGTCGGAGAAACACGATCGCCATGATGACAGCCAGAATGCCGACGGGCAAATTGATAAAGAAGATCCAGCGCCAGCCTAACGTATCGGTCAAATAGCCGCCTAGCGTGGGACCAATAGCCGGGCCTGCAATCACCCCAACTCCAAACACCGCTTGCGCTAACCCCTGTTCAGCAGGGGGAAAAGTTTCAAACAGAATCGCTTGCGCTTTTGCCAACAGTCCGCCTCCGCAGAAGCCTTGGAGAATTCGAGCTACCACCAGCACCGGCAGGTTGATGGATAGACCGCATAACATCGAGGCTGCTGTGAATCCGATCATTGAAAAGACAAAGTAGGTTTTCTTGCCGAAAAAGTCCCCCAACCAAGCAGAGAGCGGAATCATCACAACGTTGGCGATCGCGTAACCCGTTACGACCCAAGCAATTTCGGTCACGGTTGCGCCTAATGTCGCCTGCATATCTGTTAAAGCAACGTTCACAATGCTGGTATCAATGACTTCTAGAATGGCTCCTAGAGAAGCCGTCAGGGCGATCGCCCACTTGAGCGGTCCCTGCACGTACCCGGCAGCATCACAGGCAGATAGTTTCAATTTTTTTAATGGTTTTGTTCGCTTTTGTTGAGCGTTTTTGTGGTCTTGAGGCTCAGACTCTTCCAAATCGGTAAAAGCCAGAATATCAATAGAATCTGGTTCAGTTGCATGACTCTGTATTTGAGGGCGTTCCATCTTTAGTCTCTACTTCTGCGATCGCGAACGGCAGGTGCTTCGCACCACCGCAAGGGGTTAGGGTGCTTCAATTCGGATATGTCAAATTCATACGAAAATTGTCAGGAACCTTCATTCTGGAGACGAAGTACGACTTACAGAAGACGCTGCTGTGCTAACTCCCCGCACAAATAAATCCACACACCCTTCGATGTATCGTTTACGGCTGTAGCCCCGGTTTACTTGAGAAACATGGCGGCCAATCATACCAGACAGCAGCATTCCAGTCAATTGATCCACTGCTAGTGGCAGGTCAACATTCGGACGAATACTGCCACGTTCAACACAGGTTTGTAGATAGGAAATTAGTTTTTCACGCAGCGGTAAAAATGATTGCTGAAGCACCTCCAGTGCTTCTGTCGGATGCCGGTGAGCTTCACCAATAAACATCCGAAATAGAGCTTCGTACTCCTCCAGCATGTCGTCGTGGAGCTTTGCATAATGCAGGAGATCGCGGCGCAAGTCATAAGTCCATTCGTCTTGATGCGCCAACGCCTCCGTCCGCAATGCTGTAATGTGGTGGGCAACAGCACTCAACACTTGCTCTTTGCTCTGAAAGCGGCGAAATAAAGTAACTTCACTCACATCTGCAACACGAGCAATTTCACGAGTTGTCGCTCCAACGTAGCCTTCTGTAGAGAAAACTTCAATCGCGGCTTTCAACAGGCGATCGCGGGTTTCTGCTGCACTTCGATTCGTTCTACTCATCTCAATTAATGTAAGCACTAACTTACATATCCTAGCTCGCCAAAGGGCTGTAAATTCAGCAGAAAGACCATTGGTAACAATTGGACTTTCGACAAAGAAGCAAGTGCTTCGCGAGTTATAGTCGCGAAGCAAAGGTCGGCAATGAGAGATTATCGCCCTCGATCTTCAAGGGCAGCGATGTCGCGAAATTAACCCTCTTTTGTCACT
The DNA here is from genome assembly GCF_036700845.1 of Microcoleus sp. S13_C5. Classification (NCBI taxonomy): domain Bacteria; kingdom Bacillati; phylum Cyanobacteriota; class Cyanophyceae; order Oscillatoriales; family Microcoleaceae; genus Microcoleus; species Microcoleus sp. S13_C5. The sequence continues at coordinate 840 of NZ_JAUBPR010000220.1, read as the reverse complement.
CTACGCAGAGGAAAACTAGAAATAAGGGATATTGAGGTTTTGAAAAATTGAACGAGTTAAATTGTTGACAAGCATTTGAAGTTTTAAAGTAACTGCTCACCGCAACTGTGTTGCGGTATTGCCAATGGAGGCTCAGAACCCAGTTCTGAGCAAGCGTAGTAAGGATTTGAGCCAAATAGGCAAAAATAGAGTATAGTAGCTTCCATGCTAAAACCAACTGCACTGACGAGCGAACCATACGAGATAGCCATCGCAACAGAGAACATGGCACAGGTAATGCTGTCGTTGGCAGAATGGCTACTCAAGCAACAACAGCAGCTCAAACAGCAACAACGAAAACTCCAAGAAAAGCAGCAGTTGATAGAACAGCAGCAACAGGAGAGCGAACAGTTAAAAGAAGCGCTCGACAAGCTAAAAAACCGCACCTCATCAAACAGTTCCACTCCACCATCAGCAGACCTGCTCCTCAAGCCCAGCGACAAAAGTAAGCGAAAAAAAGGGAAAAAACGCGGCCCAAAATATGACCATCCTGGCAAGACGCGCAATGGATTTGGAGAACCAGACAAAATCATTGAGCTTGAACTAGAAACATGTCCGGTGTGTCTCTCAGCAGTGGAACCAGTTACAACAGCAAAGAGGAAAGTACAACAAGTAGCCGAACTGATAGAGCAACCCGTAGAAATTAGAGAATATCGTCGCCCCTTATGCCAGTGTAAAGATTGTGGCTGGTCAGGATACTCTCAATTACCACCAGGTGTCAAAGAAGGATTTAGCTACGGTGGTAAATTGTGTAGCGTAGTGGGCTGGCTGGGGTACCGAGGTAACTTGCCTTGGCGAAAA